>JAHWKP010000001.1 GCA_019347775.1 Actinomycetota bacterium
ACTTTCGAGCCAGCATCGACGCTCGCCGACCCGTCAACGGAGCCGAAGTCGCCGGACCCGTCGCTCAATTCCACGGGCGCATCAACGACGCGGAGCGTGGCCAGGGCCTCCGACTCTTCGCCTCCGAGATCCGACCAGACGGTGAAACGCAGGCCCGCCCCAATCACTGCAGCTAAGACCACGACGATGAGGACGATCCTGGCCCGCGGCATCACCGAAATCATCGCTGATCCACTGGTGACCGTAGGTCGGAGTTCCTAGCTCTCCGGTGGGGCGGCTTTGAGGGTGGGGAAGGCGATGACGTCGCGGATGTTGGGGCTGTCGGTGATCAGCATCACCAGGCGGTCGATGCCGACCGACATGCCACCCGTTCCGGGCAGGCCGTACTCGAGCGCGCGGATGAACTCCTCGTCGATGCCCATCGCCTCTTCATCGCCGGCCGCCTTGCGGGCCGCCTGCGCCTCGAAGCGGGCCCGCTGTTCGTCCGGGTCGGTCAGCTCGCTGAAGGCATTGCCCAGCTCACGGCCCGCGATAACCGGCTCGAAGCGCTCGACGAAGCCGTCCAGCTCCCGATGGTCGCGCGCCAGGGGCGAGACCTCTTTCGGGTGGTCCATGACGAAGGTCGGGTCCCAAATATGCGACTCGGCCACCTGCTCGTAGAGCTCGACGATCCACTTGCCTGCGCCAGCTTCAGGGTCCGGCTTCGGGGATCCAACGTGTTCCTCCACCAGAGCGCGCAACTCCTCTACCGGCGTACGCAGGTCGACCCTTACGTCGGCGTACTCCTCGATCAAATCGAGCATCGAAGCCCGCCGCCACGGCGGCGTGAGGTCGAGGTCGCGTCCCTGGTAAGTGACCTTCAGCGTGCCGATGGCCGACTCCAGCGCAACGGCGACCAGGTCCTCGGTCAACTTCATGACGCCGAGATAATCGGTGTAGGCCTGGTAGGCCTCGAGCATCGTGAACTCGGGCTGGTGCCGGTTGGAGATTCCCTCGTTGCGGAAGTTGCGGCCGATCTCGTAGACCCTCTCGAAGCCGCCTACCACCAGTCGCTTCAGATACAGCTCCGGAGCGATCCGCAGAGACAGCTCGCGGTCAAGAGCGTTGTGGTGAGTGAGGAAGGGCTTGGCGTAGGCGCCGCCGGCAACCTGATGCAGCATGGGCGTCTCCACTTCCATGAATCCCTGCTCGTCGAGGTAGCGGCGCATGGCCGAGATCACCCGCGTCCGGATCTGGAACGTCTTGCGAGTGTCCTCGGACACCCACAGGTCGAGCTCCCGCTGGCGGTATCGGGTGTCGGTATCGGACAATCCGTGCCACTTGTCGGGGAAGGGCCGGCGAGTCGGGGCCAGCAGCCGCCAGCTCGCGACCTTCACCGACAACTCACCCTTGCGGGTCTTCATCACCTCGCCGGAGGCGCCTACCCAGTCCCCCAGCGACAGCTTGGAGAACTCCTCGAAGTTCTCGGTGACATTGGCTGGCGCGAAGAGCTGGATGCGGCCGGTCTGGTCCGCCAGGGTGGCGAAGCAGAGCTTGCCCTGCCGGCGGATCAGCATCACCCGCCCGGCGACGGTGGCCTGACGTCCGGTCTCCTCGCCGTCACCAAGCTCAGCGAACTCCTCGTGCAAGTCGCCTGCGTTGGAGTCCTTGGGGAAGGTGTACGGAAGTTCGGGTCCGGAGCTCACTACTCCGCAGTCTCGCGATTTCTCCGGTACACCAAGCGCACGCCGTGAAGAGTTAGCCACGGCTCGTAGTGCTGGATGGCCTCAGAGTGCGGAACGATCAGGTTCGCCAGCCCGCCCGTGGCCACCACCGTGCACGGTTCGCCCACTTCTGCCTCCACCCGGGCGCACATCCCGTCGGCCTGGGCGGCGAAGCCGTAGACGGCCCCCGACGACAAGGTCTCGAGCGTCGATCGGCCGACCACCCGCCCAGGTGACGACAGCTCGACGCGGCGCAGACCTGCGGCCCGGCCGAACAGCGCATCGAGACTGATCTCCACCCCGGGGCAGATGGCACCGCCCAGGTACTCGCCCTTGGCCGTGACGACCTCGAACGTTGTCGCCGTCCCGAAATCGACCACGATCGTCGGGCCTCCGTACAGGTCGAAGGCGGCAACCGCGTCGGCGATGCGATCGGGACCGACCTCCCGCGGGTTGTCATAGAGAATCGGAATACCGCTCTTGACTCCGGGTCCCACCGCGACTGCCTCCGTGCCCAAGTGTCTCGTCGCCAGCTCGCGGATGGCGACTGTTACGGGCGGCACAGACGAGGCGATGGCCACGCCAGTGACGACGTCGGAGAACGATCCGCCAGTCGTCTCGATCAACCCGCCGATCAAAAGCGCGTGTTCGTCCGGGGTCCTCTCCAGCACGGTCGAGACCCGCCAGTGATGGCGGGGCTCGGCCGAACCGTCCTCCTCGTCGTACAGGCCGAGGACAGTCTGGGTGTTGCCAGCATCGATGGCGAGCAGCACTAGAAGAACCCCTCCGAATCAGGAGCGACTCGAATCTCCATGGACAGGTCCAGCGAGGGGGCCGAGTGCGTCAGCCGCCCGATCGAAATGAAGTCAGGCCCGGCTGCGGAGTACGCGCCGACCGTCTCGAGACTCACACTGCCCGAGACCTCTATCGGGCAGCGGCCTTCGACCTTCTCGACACAGCGGGCCACTTCTTCGGGCGCCATGTTGTCGAGCATCACCACGTCGGCCCCGGCGTCAACCGCCTCGATGACTTGCTCGAGCGCCTCACATTCGATCTCGACCTTGAGTTCGGGCCATCTCTTGCGGGCCTCGGCGACAGCCTCGGTAATCCCCATGGCCGCCAGGTGGTTGTCCTTGATGAGCACCATGTCCGAGAGCGACATCCGATGGTTGAGTCCGCCGCCGGCCCGTACTGCAGCCTTCTCCAGCTCGCGGAGCCCGGGGGTCGTCTTGCGGGTGTCGAGGATGCCGGCAGAGCCGGTGACGGCTGCCGCGTCCACGAACTTGCGAGTCTGGCTGGCGACGCCCGACAGGTGCCCCAGGAAGTTCAGTGCCGTCCGTTCAGCGGTGAGGAGCGAGCTGAGCCTCCCGCCGATCGTGGCGATTCTCTGATCTGGCTGCAGCCTGTCAGCGTCGCGCACCAGCCAGTCCACCCGAGTACTCGCGTCAACCTGACGGAAGGCCTCTTCGGCGCACGCGGTGCCGGCCAGCACCCCCTCCTGACGGGCGACGATCACAGCGCGCGCCTCTCGATCGGGGATCAGCACGGCACTGACGTCGCCATTCGGCCCCAGGTCCTCGGCCAGAGCACGCGACACGGCGTCCCGCACCGCCTGGGTGGGCCGGTTCAGGGCCATCTCCGTCATCGGATCACGATTCGGTGTGCGAACTCCCCCGACTTCTCAGGAAAGTCCGTACGAGCGTGTGCCCCGCGGCTCTCTTCCCGCGCCATGGCGGCACCGATGAGAGCGCCCGCGACAGTGACCAGATTGGACAACTCCTGTGATCCTGGCCCCGGCTGCAGGCTGGCGGATCCGATGTCGGCGACTTCACTGGCGACGCGCTGCAGGGACTCAGCGCTACGCAATACGCCTGCGTCGGCGGTCATGGCCCGCTGCAGCTGGTCTCGCAGCTTCTCGACATCCTCACCGCCTTGGCCAGGGTGACGGCCCTCACCAGTGCGCTCGCCACTCGGCGCCGCGTTAGGGAGGCTGAGCACGGTCGCTCCCTTCGGTGGTTCGAGAACTGCGCGCATGGCGCCGGTCGGCGACGGCCCGTCCCGTCCGTGCTCGATCGCCTCGACTACACGGGGCGAAAACACCATCCCCTCCAGCAACGAGTTCGAGGCAAGTCGGTTGGCGCCGTGCACTCCCGTGCAGGCCGCTTCCCCGGCCGCCCACAGCCCAGCCATGGTGGTGGCGCCATCGAGATCGGTGACCACGCCACCTGAGAGGTAATGCGCGGCCGGCGCGATAGGGAGCCACTCCAAGGCCGGATCGAGACCGACCTCCCGCAGTGAAGCGGCGATCGTTGGAAAGCGCCGATCGAAGTCCTCCAGCGCAGTGGCGTCGAGCCACAAGTGGTCGACACCTTGGTCAGCCATGCGTGCCGTCATGGCTCGGCTGACGCGGTCCCGCGGGAGCAGTTCGTCGACGAAGCGTTCGCCCGCGGCATCTCGCAGCACCGCTCCGTGTCCCCGGAGCGCCTCGGACAACAGCGGCCGCGGCATGGCGGGATGGTGCAGTGCCGTGGGATGGAACTGGAAGAACTCCACGTCGGCGACCGCGGCACCGGCGCGAATGGCCATGGCGATGGCATCGCCCGTCGCCTGACGTGGGTTCGTGGTCACCGCGAACAGCTGGCCCGCTCCGCCGGTAGCCAGTACGGTGTGGGCGGCGTGCACCGTGGCCGAGGTGCCGTCGGGGCGCATCGCCTTTATGCCCAAGCACCGGCCTGCTTCGATCACCAAGTCGGTGGCGAACCAGCCTTCCCAAACGGCGGCGGCGGTTTCCCGGACGGCCTCGACCAACGCCCGCTCGATCTCGGCGCCGGTGGCCGCTCCGCCGGCGTGCACGACCCGCGCATGCGTATGTCCACCTTCCCGCGCCAGCGACAGTCCCCCCGCCGCGTCGCGGTCGAATTCCGCGCCGAGCGTGATCAGCTCCTGTACCCGCGCCGGTCCTTCCTCGACCAGAACCCTCACCGCGTCGAGGTCGCACAGCCCGTCGCCGGCGCCCAGGGTGTCCGCCAAGTGTTGGTCCGTCGAGTCCTCGTCCCCGCCGAGAACCGCCGCCACGCCCCCCTGCGCCCAACGGGTCGCCGACTGCGACAGCTCCGCCTTGGTCATCACACCTACCCGCATGCCACGGGCCGCGGCCTGGATCGCGGCAGAGAGCCCGGCGACGCCGCTGCCGAGGATGAGGACGTCGAGTGATTCGGTCTCGCTGTCAGCGGGACCGGACGCGGCCCCTGGTGCCGCGTCCACCTATCTGGCTATGTGGAGATCGGGGTGCCCGACCGGGCGGTTGCGCTCGTCTACCAACACGATGGCCGGACGGAAATCGGCCAGCTCCTCCTCGTCGACCTCGGCATAGGCCATCACGATGATGCGGTCTCCTGGATGAACCAGCCGTGCCGCCGCCCCATTCATACAAATCTGACCGGGTCCGCCCACAATGACATAGGTCTCGAGCCGAGCCCCGTTGTCGATGTCGACGACCTGCACCTTCTCGTACTCCCGAAGGTCGGCCAACCGCATGAGGTCGGCGTCGATCGTTATCGAACCCACGTAGTGCAGTTCCGCCTCGGTCACCGTGGCACGGTGGATCTTGGACTTGAGCATGTGGCGTCGCATCAGATGGTCACTCCAATGTTGTCTATGAGGCGGGCGCGGCCGAGTCGAGCGGCCACGAGCAGGCGGACCTCGTCGTGAAGTCGCGCAGGAACAGAAAGGTCGGCCGCGTGGACGGCCACGGCGTAGTCGAGTTCGAAGGCGGGCTCCTGGGAGATGAGGTCGGTCATAACGCCCGACACCCGAGCGGGGTCTCGTTCACCGTCCGCGATGGCGCCGGCTCCGGCAAGCAGGGCCTGGTGCAGCTTCGGCGCGACCTCGCGTTCTGCCGCCGAGAGGTAGGCGTTGCGACTCGACATGGCCAGACCGTCCTCCTCGCGGACCGTCGGGCATCCGAGTACGGCGACCGGCAGCGCGAGGTCGGAGGCGAGCCGCTGGATGACGAGCAGCTGCTGGTAGTCCTTCTCGCCGAAATAGGCCTGGCACTCACCCGCTATTGCGAAGAGCTTGGCGACCACGGTGGCCACGCCGTCGAAGTGCCCCGGGCGCGATGCACCGTCGAGGACCTCTCCGACCGCGCCTGCCGCGACAGTCGTCGTCGGGGCGCCCTGCGGCCACATCTCCTCTTGGGCCGGAACGAACAGGTGGTGGGCCCCGGCCTCCCCCGCGATGCGACGGTCGCGGTCGAGGTCTCTGGGATAGGAGCCGAGGTCCTCCGACGCCGAGAACTGCAAGGGGTTGACGAACACCGTCACCGCCACCACGTCACACTCCGCCGCCGCGCGTCGGATGAGACTGGCATGGCCATCGTGCAGATAACCCATGGTCGGAACGAGGCCAACCTTCCGGCCGGCGCTGCGCTCGGCTTGTAGCGCCTTGCGGAAGCCTTCAACTGATACATGCTCGAGCATGTTCACGTCCGCGCGTGGGACGTTCGAGCCCGCCAGCAGCACGGCCGAGGCCGACATGGCCTCGTAGGCGGGCCGCTCGGGCTCCGGAAGAGCACTCAGGTGGGCGGCGACGGTGTCCCAGTCACCACGGCGCACCGGACCGGTCAGAGCAGCGGCGGGACCCAACTCGGCGACGTTCTCGATCGTGGCGCGGACGAGACCGAGGTAGGCCTCGAACGGAACTCCAGCGTCAGCCGCAATGCGCTCGACTTGGCCAAGCAGGGCGGCGAGATGACTCGCGGCCACCGTGGCGGCGGCGTGATAGCCCACCCGGCTGTCGTCGGAGACCTCGAAGGCCTTGCCGCCGAGGTCGTCCACGACCTGGCGGATGAAGGGGTCACCGGCGACTGCGAACCAGGCGCCCCCCGACAAGCGACGTGCACCGGTAGCGGGGTCCGGTAGCGACACGAGTGGATGGAGCGCAGCCCGCCTCGGATGAGGCACGAGCACATCGGGACCGACCGAACCCGAGAGATGGGCGATCACCGCTTGGGCATCCGGTGAAATCCGGGCAGCCACAGCCTCGATGGCGGCGTCCGGCGTGGCGATGACGAGCAGGTCGACGCCAGCCGCAGCCTTCGAGAGGTCGTCGTCCCGACCGAGCGGAGCGAGCATGACCCATCCCGCTTCCTCGAGGGCCCGGTGCAGAGAGCCGCCGGCGCGGCCATGCCCGATGACGCGCGCCGTCATTGCTCGGGACTCGCGCGCTGATGTCGGCACTGCCAACCTCGTTTCAGTCGTTCCGGCCCCGGTTTTCGGGTGCCGTTCGGCCCTATAAGGATAGATCGGTTCGGCGTCGTACCTGGGTGCGGGCCCACTCGGTCTGCTCGACCGGCACCAGGGATGGATCCAGGTCGGCCAGAGGAGCCAGGACGAAGGCCCGTTCGCCCATCCGTGGGTGCGGCACCTGCAGGTCGGCTTCGTCGACGATGAGGTCGTCGACCAGCAGGACATCCACGTCGAGTGTTCTCGGGCCCCACCGCTCGCGGCGCACGCGGCCGGCGTCGTCCTCCAGGTTGTGCGCGACCTGGAGAAGTTGGCGGGGAGAAAGCTCGGTGTCGATGGCGACGACGGCGTTGAGGTAGTCCGGCTGAGGGGGCCCTCCAGCTGGGGCGCTCTCGTATACCGGCGACACCCTCACGACATTCGGCAGTCCGGCTAAGGCGCGTCTGAGATGAGCCTCCCTGTCGCCCAGGTTTGATCCCAGCCCCAAGTACGCCCTCATAGGTTGCCGGTGCCCGTCACCCATACGCGCATCAGCGGGTAATGGTCACCCCGGCGCTGTCGAGGTGTGCGGCCACGGGAGGCCTCAGCTTGCGCAATGACACCGTGACCTTCTCGACGCGGGCGTCGGACTTGGCGACCTCCGCGATGCGTTCGGCCAGGATCTCGATGAGATCAAACGACTCGCCTTCGATGAGATCGACGATCCGTACCGACAGAGGTCCGTAGTCAATCGTGTCCTCTATGTCGTCGCTGCGGGCCGCTGCCGACAGATCCAGGTACAGGTCGAGGTCGACCTCGAACGGTTGCGCCGAGTCCTTCTCACCGGGCGCCAACCCATGCTTACCGAGCGCCCTGAGGCCCCTCAAGTTGATGAGGTCGCTCACTTCGGTTTCTTGGCGGCCTTTTTGACGGCCTTCTTAGCCGTGGCCTTCTTGCCGGCCGTGGCCTTCTTGCCGGCCGTGCCCTTCTTGCCGGCCGTGCCCTTCTTGGCGGCAGATTTCTTGGTCGCCGTCGCCTTCTTCGCTGAAGTCTTCTTCGCTGGAGCCTTCTTCGCAGCTTTCTTCTTGCGGGCTGCCGTCTTCTTCGCAGCCAACTTCTTGGCAGCGGCTTTCTTGTTTGCGGCCTCCTTCTTGGCGGCCTCCTTCTTGGCCGCGATCCGGCCGGCCGCCTTCTTCGCCCGCGCCTGCTTGGCGGCGTTCTTCTTGGCGAGAGCCTTCTTGGCCGCGATCTTGGCGGCCGTCTTGGCGGGACGCTTCTTCGCCGCGGCCTTCTTCACCGTCGCCGAACGGGCCTTGGCCTTTTCTCTCAGGGACAGCGGCCGGCGCACCCTGCGCGTCGGGGGAGGCAGCGGCCCCAGGTCGACCACCGGAGCGTCTACCGGTTCCACCGCAGATCCCTCGACGCGGGCCGCCATTGCGACCAACTCTCTGCCCGGCGATCCCATCTGACGCGCCAGCAACTGTTCGACGACGTTGATGGCCTGCATGACATTGGGCAGCATCCCGGTCCAGAGCAGATAGCCGCCGATGACTCCCATCACCCGGTCGCTTACTTCCTCCTGGTGAATCAGCAGCTTCTCGCCGCGTCCCATCCATTCCTTGAGCTTCGGGTACAGCTCGCCCAGAACGTTGATCGGATCGGCGTGCGGCCCGAAGGGGACGTGCACGGAGGCGAGCTCATGCTCGGAATAAGCATGGAGATTGTGTGGGGAAGGAAGCAGCGAGACGATCCGGTTGAAGCCCTCCTGCTTTAGCCAGATGATCTCCTCCATCCGTCGCACCGGTCGGTGGTTGCCGCCGTGCCCACCGGGACGCTCGGCTACTGCGAGCTTCCCCTTGATGACCCAGGCGAAGTTCCGCGGAATGATGCCCGCCGCCCACTTGCCTCGCATCGGACTGTTCAGCATCAGGCCACGGCCTCCTCGACCGGTTCGTCGATGAGCCGCAGCGCCTGCACCGTCGGCGCAACGTCGTGGACCCTCACCATGCGCGCCCCGCGGAGGACGGACCACACCGCGGTGGCGATGGACCCTTCGAGCCTGTCCTCGGGCCCCGGTGTATCGCCCCCGCGAGCCGTGACCACTCCGAGGAACCCCTTGCGGCTGGTTCCGACCACGACCGGGCGGCCGAGCGAGACCACTTCGCCGATTCCCCTGACGAGGGCGAGGTTGTGCTCGGTGGTCTTGCCGAAACCGATCCCGGGATCGAGCCATACCTCTTTCACCCCGGCCGTGTCTGCTCGCTCGGCCCGGTCCCCGAGGAACGAGACCACCTCCGACACGACGTCGTCGTAGCGCGGCGCGTTCTGCATCGTCTGCGGCTCTCCCTGCATGTGCATTGCCACCCAGCCCACTCCTTCTGCTGCGGCTACCGCCGCCAGGGAGGCCGACACGTCGTTCACGAGCGTTGCCCCGGCTGCTATTGCGGCGCGGGCTACATCGGCTGACCGGGTGTCGATGGAGACCCTCACCTCGCGGGCCAGCGCCTCGACCACCGGCAACGCCCGTCGGATCTGCTCTTCGGCGGGCACCGGTTCGGCCCCGGGGCGGGTGGATTCGCCTCCCACGTCGACGATGTCGGCTCCTTCGGCTGCCATCTCGAGCCCGTGGTCAATCGCCGAAGTGGCGTCGCTCCAGCGCCCGGCGTCGGAGAAGGAGTCCGGCGTCACGTTCAATATGCCCATCACGAGGGCGCGTTTCGACGCTTCGGAAACCCGCATTTGGGAGCGAGCGTACCTGTTGCATCCCTGGTAGAACTTGGCAAATGACCTTCTGAAGCGGCATTTCGTCCCCCAGAGCTTGCTACAGGCGCTGGCTCACCGGCCGTGGATGAAGGCCATGGCCTCGGCCCGGGTGCGCGAGTCGTCGCGGAACAGGCCCCGCACCGCGGACGTCACCGTGGTCGTGCCCGACTTGCGGACCCCCCGCATCGACATGCACAGGTGCTCGGCTTCGACCACCACGAGCACTCCCCTCGGCTCAAGATGCTTCTCCAACGCGTCCGCGACCTCCGTGGTGAGGCGCTCCTGAACCTGCGGCCGGCGGGCGTAAATGTCGACAAGACGCGCCAGCTTCGACAGCCCGGTGATGCGACCGTCAGCATTCGGGATGTAGGCCACGTGGGCGACTCCGATCCAGGGAGACAGGTGGTGCTCGCACAGTGACTGCGTCGGGATGTCCTTCACCATCACCATCTCGTCATGGTCGGCGTCGAAGGAGACGTTGAGTATCTCGAGGGGGTCCTGGCCGATCCCGGCGAAGACCTCGGCGTACATCGCCGCCACCCGCTCGGGCGTCCTTACGAGCCCGTCGCGGAAGGGGTCCTCCCCAATGGCCTCCAGGATCTCGCGGACGGCCTTTTCGATCCTCGCCTGGTCTACGGGCATAGCGGCAGGATCTAAGCGGTGGCCGGGCCCGTGCGAGGGACCCGCCGGCGAGCCGGCCGTGCCCGCTTCGAGCCCTTCGCCTCGGCGGCGTCTCGTGAAGAGGCCGCCGCGACCTGGTCCCGTGCCCGGGACCTCGATTTGGCCGGCGCGCGTCCGGGCCGGAGAACCGGCGCCGGCGAAGGCCAGGGGTCGAGATGACCTATGACGGCCATGAGATCGGGCGTGTCCAGCGTCTCATGCTCCATCAACGCCGCCGCCAGCTCGTCGAGGGTCGCCCGATGGGTCGTGAGGATGTCGCGGGCCAGGTCGTGAGCCTCGTCGATCAGGCGGCGGACTTCGCCGTCGATGCTGGTGGCCACTTCGTCTGAGTAATTGGGCGTGTGGTTGATGTCGCGTCCCAGGAAGACCTCGCCGTCGCGCTGGCCCAGTTGCTGGGGCCCGAGCATGTCGCTCATCCCGTACTCGGTGACCATGGCCCGGGCGATCCGCGTGGCCTTCTCGATGTCGTCCTGCGCCCCGGTGGTCGGGTCCGCGAAGATCAGCTCCTCCGCGCTGCGGCCGCCGAGGGCCATGGCGAGTTGATCGGTCAGTTCTGAACGTCGGACCAGGTAACGGTCCTCGGTCGGCAGAGACAGGGTCCAGCCAAGGGCTCGGCCGCGGGAAACGATCGACATCTTGTGAATGGGATCGGCGCCGGGAAGCACGTGGCCCACGAGAGCGTGGCCACCCTCGTGGTAGGCGATTACGAGCCTTTCGCGCTCGGACATGACCCGGGTGCGTCGCTCCGGGCCGGCCAGCACCCGGTCGATGGCCTCCTCGACCTCACGCATGCCGATCCGGGGACTGTCCTGCCGGGCCGCCAGCAGGGCCGCCTCGTTCATCAGGTTCGCCAGGTCGGCGCCCGTGAAGCCCGGCGTGCGTCGGGCTACGACGCTCAGGTCGACCGTGGTCCCGAGGGGCTTGTCCTTGGCATGGACCGCGAGAATCGCCTTCCGGCCCTCGAGGTCGGGGCGGTCGACGACGATCTGGCGGTCGAAGCGGCCGGGGCGTAGCAGTGCCGGGTCGAGGATGTCGGGTCGGTTGGTGGCCGCGATGAGGATCACGCCCGCCTGGGTCTCGAAGCCGTCCATCTCCACGAGGAGCTGATTGAGCGTCTGCTCCCGCTCGTCGTGTCCCCCGCCGAGACCCGCGCCGCGGTGGCGACCGACGGCATCGATCTCGTCCATGAAGATGATCGCGGGGGCTGAAGCCTTTGCCTGCTCGAACAGGTCGCGGACCCGGCTGGCACCGACGCCGACAAACATCTCCACGAAGTCCGACCCGGAGATGGAGAAGAAGGGCACGCCGGCTTCGCCGGCCACTGCCTTGGCCAGCAGCGTCTTGCCGGTGCCGGGCGGACCGTAGAGAAGAACGCCCTTCGGCACTTTGGCGCCGATGGCGCTGAAGCGCTCGGGCGCGGCCAGGTAGTCCTTGATCTCCTGCAGTTCGGCGACCGCTTCGTCAGCGCCCGCGACGTCGGCGAAAGTGGTCTTGGGCTGATCTTTGGACATGGTGCGGGCCTTGGCCTTGCCGAACTGCATGACCCGGTTGCCGCCACCTTGCATCGAATTGATGACGAAAAGGAAAATTCCGAGGATCAGCAGGATCGGCAGCAGGTTGATCAGCAGGGAGACGAGCACATTGCCGCCCTCGGGCCGGGATTCCACTTCCACACCGGCGTCGAGGAGCTTGGTGGTGACCTCGTCCGCGTATTCGGCCGGGTAGTGGACCTCGTATTCCGCGCCGGGAACGGTCTTGCCCGTGACCAGACCGTCTCCGTCGACGATCTCGGCAGTTGCGATCTGCTTGTCGGCCAGAAGCCGGTTGAACTGGTCAAGCGAGAAGCGCTCGGGCTCGTCACCGCCGCCGAGGAAGCCGGCGCCGAGCACGAAGACGACGGCCGCCACCCCGAGCAAGATGCCGAGCTTTCGCTTATCTAGGCGGTGCATGAACTACCAACGGTACGGCATGGCAAGGCTGTCGATGCCCTCAGGGGCGGCCGCTATTCGTTGCCGTCGGCGAATTCAGCTACGTATGGCAGGTTCCTGAATCGCTCATCGAAGTCGAGTCCGTAGCCGACGACGAAGCGGGGCGGAATTCTGAAACCTACGTATCGAAGGTCGGGATCGCCCTTCTGCAGGCCCTCCTTCACGAGCAGGGCGCAGACCTCGAGACTGGCCGGTTGCCGTGCCGCGAGCGTTCGCCGTAGGTAAGAGAGGGTGAGTCCGGAATCGACGATGTCCTCTACCACGAGAACGTGCCGGTTGGTCAGGTCGACATCGAGATCCTTGACGATGCGGACGACTCCACTGGTCTTGGTCGCGCTGCCGTATGACGCCACCGCCATGAAGTCGAACTCCACTGGCAGCCGGATAGCTCGCGCGAGGTCGGCCATGAAGATGAATGCCCCCTTGAGGACACCGATCAGCAACGGCGGGCGGTCGGCATAATCCGCGGTGATGCGATCGCCCAGCTCGGCGACCTTGGCCGCAAGCTGCTCTTCGGTTACGACGATCTCACCTATGCGCGGGTCGTCGCCCAGTCCCTGCGCTACCCGCACGGGGCGCAGGTTAGGCGCGGGCCACCGACAGACGGCCCCGGCTGCGCTCGACGCGCACACCTTCGGCGACCTCGGTGGCCACGGCTTCTCCCCGGGCGACTGCGAGGACCCGCTCGACTGAGGCCGCCGACGGTGGATGCCCGCCCAGGTGCGGACGCAGCCAACGTCGCAGGGCGCGGCGGGCGAAAGGCACAGGCGCCCCCGCCACCGCGGCGGCATCGGTCGGGTCGATGTCGGCCGACAACGCGTCCAGCAGGTCGGCATCGTCGGCGAGCAATCCCGCTTGGCGGGCCAGCACCGCGGACACGTCACGACCGGCAAGCGCATCGAGAAGAGGGAGCACCGAGTGGCGTACGGCGTTGCGCAACAGGTTCTGGTCCTCGTTGCTCGGATCAACCACCGGCTCCAGCCCTTCGTCGGCGCAGATCTTGTGCGTCTCGACGCGGCGCAATCCCAGGATCGGGTGGTTCGGACCGGGCCTCATGCCGGCCAGCCCGTCCAGCCCTGATCCCCGCAGAAGGTTCAACACGACGGTTTCGGCTTGATCGTCGGCCGTGTGGCCGGTGGCCGCTCCCTCGGGAAGCACAGCCCGGCGAGCGGCCCGCGCCCGAGCCTCCAGGTTCGGACCCGGCACCACTGGGGTCTGCACACCCTCGAATCGGGCGCCGTAGCGGCGAGCCGCGTCCCGTACGACTTCGGCCTCGGCGGCCGACCCCTCGCGTAAGCCGTGGTCGACATGCCAGGCCGTCACTTCGCACCCCGCAACCACGGCCAGAACCAGCAGCGCCAGCGAGTCGGCGCCGCCGGATACGGCGCAGTCGAGCCGGGTGCCCGCCGGAGGAAACGTGCAGCGGTCGAGCAACTCGGTCAAAGGCACCGAGGTTGGATCAGAAGTTCGAGGCCAGCGCCGGGGGTGGAGTGCCGACGCGTCTCAGCCAGGCTGCCGGGTCGGCAATTTCGGCCTTGGTCGGCAGGTACTCGGGACCCTGCCAAGCCACATCGATGGCGCGCTCCCCCGCGGTCTCCTCGACCCCGGCGATGAAACGCTCACCCGCCTCGTACTGGCGCATCTTGGCCTCCAGCCCGAGCAGCTTCTGGAGCACCTTGGCGGCCGGACCGGCCGACGCACGGCGGGCGTGGAGCACCGCCGAGAAGCGCTCGGCGTTCGGGACCCGGTCCTTGGCGGCACGATCCATGATCACGTCTCCGTGGCCCTCGAGCAGGCTCATCATCGCCCCGAGCGACTCGAGGCTCTCGCGCTGTGCGGGCGTGGCGAAGACCGCGGCCAAGCCACCGTCATCTAGTGGGTTGCGCCCGTCGCGCACCTCGTCAATCGAGCGCCTGATCACTGCCATGAGATGGGCGGGGTCGACCCGCAGCGACCCGACCACCCCATCGACCAGGCCCACGAAGTGGTGCCGCAGCCAGGGCACTCCGGTGAACTGGGCGCGATGAGTGAGCTCATGGAGGGCGATCCAGAGGCGGAACTCGGCGGGCGGGAATCCGAAACGGCGTTCCAGGGCGGCGATGTTGGGGCCGACGTAATAGACCAGATCTTGGTCGTCGGGATCCTCGTCCTCGGTCAGCAGCAGGTCGTACTGGCCCAGCACCCGGGTCGACATCCAGCCCAACAGGGCTCCGAGTTCAGCCGCGGTCACCTTGCCCAGCACCGGCGCCAGGGGGTTGCGTACGCCCTTGTCCGATCCGAGCCGGCCCAGGACCGGCCCTAGGAGCCGCTTGAAGGTCGCAACGTTGGCGCGGGCCCAGGCGTCACGGTCGACCACCCGGGCCCGGGCCGCGCCGGTGGTGGATCGCAGGCCGGTCTCGGCCGCAACCAATTCCTCGGCCTCGACCGTCGCGGCCATGAGATCGGCCTCGAGCGCGGCTCGATCGTAGGGACCGGGAGGCGAAAGTCTGCCGGCGAGGCCGCCCGCGACCTTGGCCGCCAGTGCCCAATCGACCGCGTCGTGGAGGCTCATCGGCTACCTCGCCTCAGCGGCGAGGCGGTGGTGGTTTGTGGGAGCTGACCTTCCTGACATAGCCAACACCGAGCGAGACAGCCAGGAACAAGCCGCCCGCGACGAGCGGCGGCGCCACCCAGTAGTGCCAGACCTTGGCTGCGAAAACAGGAAGAGTGATCAGCGCGTCCATCTAGAGAAGATGGTAGGCGGGGATGGAGAAGGCTCAGGTCAGGCCAAGCGCGCTGGCGATGCGCTCCCTTAGTCCCGGCGGAACCGATTCACAGCAGGAGCGAGACACGAGAGCCTTCAACTCCGCTTCGAATCCAAAAGCGTGGTCGCACGGCTGGCAGTCGGCGAGGTGGCGGCTGATTTCCACGCGCACCTCCTGGGTCACCTCACCGTCGAGGTAGGTGTAGATGTGCATCAGAGCCTCTCGGCACTTGCCGATTGTCGCTGGCCCGATGGAGTTCTCTGATTCAGTCATGCCGCTCCGCCATTTCGGTCCCCACTGCCCTTCGTGGCGGGGGCGGGAGCCCCATCACCACGATCTACGAGCCCTCGTTGCTTTCCAAACTCGAACAACGCCTTCTGCAGCGCCTTTCTTCCCCGGTGGATCCTGCTCATGACGGTACCGATCGGCACCTCCATGATGTCGGCAATCTCCTGGTAGCTGAAGCCCTCGACGTCAGCTAGCAGTACCGCTATGCGGAACTGGTCGGGCAGCTCCTCGACAGCCCTCTTGACCTCCGCCTCGGTGATGTGCTCCATCACCAGGTCCTCCGGGCTCCGCCCCGTGGGCGCGGTCGATTCGCCGCCGAGTCGGCGGTACAGGTAGAGGTCCTCCACGTCTTCGACGTCGGACTCCTGGGGGCGGCGTTTCTTGGCCCGATAGATGTTGATGAAGGTGTTGGTGAGGATGCGATAGAGCCACGCCCTCAGGTTCGTCCCCTCGGTGAAGCTGCCGAACCCGCGGTAGGCCCGCAGATAGGTCTCCTGCACCAGGTCCTCGGCATCCGCGGGCTTCCGGGTCATGCGCAGGGCGGCTCCGTAGAGGGCCGGCATGTGCTCCATCGCCATCTCTGCGAACTTCGCCTGGTCGGCCACGAGCCTGAGAGGGGATTCGAACCCCTGACCTACGGTTTACGAAACCGTTGCTCTACCGACTGAGCTACTCAGGCAATGTCTTTGGCGGCTGGGCACCCCAACCGACCGGCCTAACAGGCTAAGGGTTCCCCTACCCCAGCGAGACCAGTAGCGATGTCAGCAGCAGGATTTCGTTGGGGTTGCGGATGAGGGCCTCGTTGGCCTCGCCTATGGCTTCGAGTGCCTCCAGATAGCGCCGGGTGGCAGCCCTATCGGCACCGCCCAGCTTCGACCGGTAGTACTCGGCCAGCGTGGCGAATCCCATGCGTAGCTCGTCGGTGCGCACCCGCCGGCGCTCGCGGCGCTGTCTCGCCTCGATGACCTTGCGCCCGGAGCCGCGCTTGCCCCACTCGCTCTCCCGACGGTCCAGCTCCTCCATCTCTGCTTGGTGACGCGCCGCCAACAAGCCCGACTCGACCGTGTCGATCATCGACGTGAGCGCGTCAACGAGATTCGACGCCCGGTGACCAGTCCCATCCAGCTGCTCGGGCACCGACGACCAGGCCTGCACGCGGGCCGCCAGAGAAGGGTCGGCCGCCAGCAGGCGCGCCCGCTCCGGCCGGCCACCGGAACTGGCCGCCGCCAGCGCGGCCGCCTCGGGATCGGCTCCCTCGGCCACCAGCCTCTCCTCTATGACTTCTGCGGCCACCGGACCGAAGTCGATGCGAGCACAGCGGCTGGCGATGGTCACCAACTCCGGGGGGACGTGCTCGGCCAGCGCGACGAAGTAGGTCGACGGTGGTGGTTCTTCGATGGTCTTGAGCAGGGCGGGCCCCGCTTCCTCGACCAGATGGAGATCGTCGAGGATCACGACCTTACGTGGGGCCTCCACCGGCGCCTGGGCGGCGATCCGCACGACTTCAGCGGCGTCGCCGACAGACATCGCCGCCCCTTCGCGCTGGATCAGGCGGACGTCAGGGTGGATGTCGGCGAGCACCCTTCGGCAGATCTCACAATGGCCGCACCCGGCGTCGTCGCACAGCAGAGTGGCGGCAAACGACAGCGCCGCTTGCAGCTTGCCGGTTCCCGCCGGTCCCACGAGCAGATACGCATGCACCGGCGTGCGCGCCGACGCCCGTAGACGCGCCACCGCCGCGTCCTGGCCGACTACGTCGCCATAGAGGCCCTTCGCCTCTTGGGGAGCCAGGGTCATGACTCCAACCGCACGCGACTGCGCTCCCACGCGTCCCACACTCGCGCCGCGACGTCGTCGATCGACCCGGACCCGTCCACGACGACCCAGCTCCCGTCGTCCAGCGCTGCCAGCTGGCGGAATCCGGCAATGACCCGGTCGTGGAAATCCTCGCCGGCTGCCTCGAGCCGGTCACGCGGTCGGCCCACCCGCCCCCGCCGCAGTTCGTCGGGAACGTCGAGGAAGACCACCAGGTCGGCCGCGACGCCGCCGGTGGCCCAGCGGGACAAGGCGGCGACCTCGCCGGCGTCGAGTCCCCGGCCGAAGCCTTGATAGGCAAGCGACGACGGGGTGAACCGGTCGGTCACCACGTGGCGCCCGGCGTCGAGTGCCGGACGGATGACTTCAGCGACGTGTTGTGCGCGGGCCGCCGCCATGAGCAACGCTTCGGCCCTCGGATCCATGTCGTCGGTGCCGTCGAGCACGAGTCGGCGGATCGCTTCACCCAACCCCGTGCCGCCCGGCTCGCGGGTCACCACGGCGTCGAGCCTCCCTGCCAGCAACCGGGCTTGGGTTGACTTGCCGCTTCCCTCGCCTCCCTCGATGGCGACGAGCCGCCCGCGCCTAGTCATGACTCCGGAGCCGCAGTGTGCGAGGACTCGTCGCCGTGACCAAAGAGCTCTCGCCGCATGGACATGGTGGCGAGAACCCCGGCGACCACGATGATCGCCCCGCCCAGCCACAAGGTCAGGCGCACACCGGGCAGGCTGACGCTCAGCTCCCCGAGGTGGAGTTCATGTCCGAACAGCGCACCCGAGGCGCCGTCTAGCAGCGACGACAGGACCGGCGCCGCGGCGAAGGCAAGCAGAAGGCAGAACCGCACGGCCGTATAGAGCGTGGCGAAGATCCGACCCCTGAGCACGTCGTCGACGTCGGACTGGATGATCGAGAACCCGAGCACGTACACAGTTCCGGCACACAAGCCGAGCACGCTGACGCATAACACTGCCGGCGTCAGGCTCGCCATAGAGGCTCCGACGAGGATGGCCGTGCCAGCGCCGAAGACCGCCGCGACGAAGGCGCGCTCATGGGGAAGCTTGCTCTGGAACACCGAGATGAGCACCACTCCGATGGCGGTACCGAATCCCATGCCCGTCAACAAGAGGCCGAACCCCGCGGACCCCGCGCCCAAGACTCGCGTCGAGAACACCGGGCCGAGCGGCACGAGCATTCCGCCACCGATCAGCCCCGTCGCCAGACCGAGCATCACGGATCTGACCAGCGGGCTGGAGCGGATGAACCTCCAGCCATCGGAGAGCTCGCTGAAGGCATGACCGAAGGACAGCTTGGGCAGGGGCTCGGTGCGCGGCTTCTCCTCGGGCAGGTGAGTCGAGGCAATGATCGCGGCGGCGCCGATCGAGAGCAACGCGTACACCGCGAACGCCACGTTCTCCTGGTTGAGACGGTCGGAGTCGGGCAGGCCCACCCCGACGAGCCACTCGTTGGCCTTGGCCAGCAGAGCGAACACGAGCGAACCGAGAGGGAATGTGCCGTAGGCGGCCACCAGCGACAGAGAATTGGCGGTCGGGAGTTGATGGGCCGGCACGATGCGCGGGACGGTCGCCTCCTTGGCCGGCGACCACATGAGGGCCAGGATCTCCAGCGCCAGCGACACGACGAACAGCTCGAGCACGCTGTCGACGAAGGGCAGGAACAGCAGCACGACGCCTCGGCCGGCACTGCACACGACCAGCACGCGCTTGCGATTCCAGCGGTCGACGAAAACGCCGGCCACGGGCGCAAGGAAGAACCCGGGGATCAACCTCGCTGACAGCACCAGGCCGATGGAGGCCTCGGGAGAGGCGCCGCCCACGCGAGCGGCGAGAGCGGTGATGGCGACGAACCCGATCCAATCGCCCAGGGAGGCCAGTACTTGTGAGATCCACAGCCGCAGGAAGGCCGGCGTTCCGAAGAGCCGGATTGATTCCGGCCGGTGGGGAATCTCCTCCGGATCGACGAAGGGCGGCTTGGGAGGATGCGCGGACGAAGGCCCCGCCGAAGAGACTTCAGCCACGGAGAGAGGCTACGCGGGCGGCGGTGGCTGCTCGGGGTCCGGGCCGTTCTCGGCCGCCGACTTCTTGGCCGAGGCCGTCTTCGCCGCTGCCTTCTTCTTAGCCGGCGCCTTCTTGGGGCTGGCGGCCTTCTTCTTGGTGGCCTTCTTGGATGCTGCCTTCTTCTTGGTCGCCTTCTTCTTCTTCGACGGGCCAGCGGCGCGACGGTCGGCCAGCAATTCGGCGGCCCGCTCGATGGTTATCGATTCGACCTTGTCGCCGGTGCGCAGCGAGGCGTTGGTCTCGCCATCAGTGACGTAGGGGCCGAAGCGACCGTCCTTGACCACCACCGGGCTTCCGGTGGCCGGGTCTTCACCCAACTCCTTGAGGGGCGCCGCGGCCGCGCCACGGCCTCTGCGCTTGGGTTGGGCCAGGACGCTCAGGGCTTCGTCCTGGGAGATAGAGAAGAGCTGTTCCTCGGACTCGAGCGACCGGGTTTCCTTGCCACTCTTGATGTAGGGCCCGTAGCGGCCATTGGCGGCCACGATCTCTTCGCCAGTCGCCGGATCGGCCCCGACCGTGCGGGGCAGCGTCAGCAACCGGAGGGCGGTGTCGAGATCTATGCCTTCCACCGACATCGTCTTGAACAGCGAAGCGGTTTTGGGTTTGTCGCCACCGTCGACTGCCTCGCCCAACTGGACGTACGGACCGAAACGCCCGTTACGGGCCAGTACAGGAAGCCCCGTTTCGGGATCGTTGCCCAGCACCCGCTCCTCGGAACCGGTTTCGAGGATCTGCACCGCTCGTTCGACGGTCAGTTCGTCCGGCGCGAGGTCCTCGGGGATCGACGCTCGGTCTTCGCCGCGCTGGACGTAGGGCCCGTACTTGCCCACTCGGATGATTACCGGCTCGCCGTTTTCGTCGGCGCCGAGCGGGATGGAGTTCACCTCGCGGGCGTCGATCTCGTCGAGGCGCTGGCTCACCGCCGCCTTGAGTCCGAGCTTGCCGTCGGCGTCGGAGCCGTTCGCCTCGCCGAAATAGAAACGGGTGAGATACGGAATGGCCTCCTGATCACCGGTGGCGATGTCGTCGAGGGTGTCCTCCATCGAAGCCGTGAAGCCGTAGTCGACCAGGTTGGCGAAGTGGTGCTCCAGCAGCCCGATCACCGAGAACGCGGTGAATGAGGGAACCAGGGCGGAGCCCTTCTTCCAGACGTAGCCCCGGTCTTGAATAGTGCCGATGATGGAGGCATAGGTCGACGGCCGTCCGACCCCCAGCTCCTCCAGAGCCTTCACCAGGGACGCCTCGGTGTAACGCGCCGGGGGTTGGGTCTCGTGCCCCGCCGGTTCGAGCGACTCAGCCGCAACCCGGTCACCCTCGGAAAGAGGTGGCAGCCGGACTTCCTGGTCGCCGAGCTCGGAGGAGGGGTCGTCGGAGCCCTCGACATAAGCCCGGAGGAAACCCGGGAAGGAGATGACCCGTCCGTTGGAGGCGAACTCGGTCTCCCGGCCCGACGCCGAGACCGCTCCGAGGCGCACCGCGACGGACTGTCCCCGGGCATCGGCCATCTGGGACGCGACCGTCCTCTTCCAGACCAGCTCATAGAGCCGGGCTTCATCGGGGCCCACCTCCCGGGCGACAGCGTCGGGAAGCCGGAAGTCGTCGCCCGCGGGACGGATGGCCTCGTGAGCCTCCTGGGCGTTCTTCACCTTCTTCTCGTAGCGGCGGGGCTTGTCGGGCACGTAGTCCTCTCCGTAGAGAGAGGTCGCCTGGCGACGGGCCGCCGACAGCGCCGTGTCCGAAAGCGTGGTGGAGTCCGTACGCATATACGTGATGTATCCGGCTTCGTAGAGCCGCTGGGCGACCTGCATGGTGCGTTGCGATCCGAAGCGCAGCTTGCGGCCGGCCTCCTGTTGCAGCGTCGACGTCATGAACGGCGCTGCCGGCTTGCGGGCCCACGGCTTCTCCTCGACCGATTTGACCGAGAACGACGAGTCGGCCAGATCGCCGGCCAGTTCACGGGCGCCCCGCTCGTCGAGCACGACCACGTCTTCGCGCTTGAGCGCTCCGAGTTCGTCGAAGTCGCGGCCCGTGGCGAGCCGCTCACCGTCGACCGACACCAAAGTGCCCTTGAAGGTGGGATTGTCAACCGAGTCGGCGATAGCCCTGAAAGCTCCCTCGATATCCCACCATCCGGCAGAGCGGAAGCGCATCCGCTCCCGTTCGCGCTCCACCACCAAGCGGGTGGCGACGCTCTGCACCCGTCCGGCCGACAGCTTCGGTGCGACCTTGCGCCACAGGACTGGAGAGACCTCGTAGCCGTAGAGACGGTCGAGTATCCGCCGAGCTTCCTGGGCATCGACGAGGCGCCGGTCGAGGTCTCTCGACTCGTCGATGGCGCGCTCGATGGCAGCGCGGGTGATCTCGTGGAACACCATCCGTTTGACCGGCACAGTCGGGCTCAACACCTCGAGCAGGTGCCACGCGATCGATTCGCCCTCACGGTCTTCGTCGGTTGCCAGATAGATCTCGCTGGCGTCCTTCATTAGCGACTTGAGCTTCTTCACCTGGTCGCGCTTTTTGGCACTGACGATGTAGATCGGCTTGAAGTCGTTGTCGACATCAACGGCGAGTCCGGACTTCGCCCATGGCTCACTCTTGTAGGCGGCGGGCACCTCGGAAGCTCCGCGGGGCAGGTCACGCACGTGGCCAAAGGAGGACTCGACGACGTAATCGGATCCGAGAAAGCCCGCGATGGTGCGCGCCTTCGCGGGCGACTCGACGATTACGAGGGGCTTGGCCATTGGGGCGACAGAGTGAGCGCTTAAGTACGGCCGTGTCAAGCGGGCCGCTCGGCGTGGAGCTAGGCGCGCTGCCTGCGGCGATGGGCCAGCCACTCGTGGCCGACGGGGATCAGCGATACGAAAATGACGACGGCGACCATGGGTAGCAACCACTTTTCGGCGTCGGGAATCGTTTCGCCGACGAGGTAGCCGAGCAGTGTGACGCCGACTGCCCAGAGCAACGCGCCCAGCACGTTGAACACGACAAATGTGCGATACGGCATCTGGGCCGCGCCGGCGACGATGGGAGCGAAAGTACGGACAATCGGCACGAAACGGGCGATGACGATGGTCTTCGATCCGTGATGCTCGAAATACGACTTCGCCCGGTCGAGGTGCTGGCGCTTGAACAATCGGGAGTCGGGACGGCGGAAGAGCGGGGGCCCGGTGATCCGACCGAATGAATAGCCGACCTGGTCGCCTGCCACGGCGGCGACGAATAGACCGACGAGAAGGAATGGCAACGGGAGAGTGAGCACACCCTGTGAAGTCAGCAGCCCCGCGACGAAGAGAAGCGAGTCGCCTGGCAGGAAGAACCCGAAGAACAAACCGGACTCGGCAAAGACGATGAGGAAGAGGCCGATGATCCCGAAAGCCTCGATCAACCCCCTCGGCTCCGGCAACGGAATCCCAAGCAGGGCGAGCACGCTCAACTCAGAAACTCTCTGCCGCGACGACCTCCTCGACTTTGGTTGCGGGTTCACCCACGTCCAGCGACATAGTGCTGCGCTTGGAGAAGGCGATCGCCCCGAGCAGAACGATGAGGCTGGCACCGGCGATGGAGAAGCGGGCCACGTCGTTGTCCTGCAGATTGATGACGGCCGGCAGGATCAACAGCGACACCAGGTTCATCACCTTGATGAGCGGGTTGAGAGCCGGGCCCGCCGTGTCCTTGAACGGGTCGCCGACCGTGTCGCCGATGACGGCGGCCTTGTGGGCCTCGGATCCCTTGCCGCCCTCATGACCATCCTCGATGTACTTCTTGGCGTTGTCCCAGGCCCCACCGGAGTTCGACAGGAAGTTGGCCATGAGCTGGCCGGTGAGGATGACCGCGGCAAGGAATGCCCCCAGGGCGAAGTAGTTGATGCCGAAGCCGACGATCACCGGCGTGAGCACCGCCAGCAGGGCCGGCGTGGTCAGCTCCCGCAGCGAGGCCTTGGTGCAGATGTCGATGACCGGGGCGTAGTCGGGCTGCTTGGTGCCCGCCATGATCTTGCCGTCGGCGAACTGGTTGCGAACTTCCTGTACGACGACGCCCGCCGTGCGACCGACGGCGCGGATGGCCAGGCCGCTGAACATGAAGGCGACCGATCCTCCGATCAGCAGACCGATGAACGTCTTCGGATTGGCGACGTTGATCTGGGTCAGCGGCTGCGCGAAGAGATCGAGCCCCGGCTCGAGCTGGTCGGCCAGCTGGCTGCCGATGATCTCGATGAACGATGCGAAGAGCGCCACGGCCGCGATGACCGCGGAGCCGATCGCGAATCCCTTGGTGACGGCTTTGGTGGTGTTACCGACGGCGTCGAGGCTCACCATGATCCGCTGAGCTTCACCTCCGAACTCCCCGGACATCTCGGCGATACCCGCGGCGTTGTCGGCCACCGGTCCGAAGGTGTCCTCGGACACGACCACGCCGGTAGTGGCGAGCATGCCCATACCGGTGAGGGCGACGAGGTACAGCGAGAAGATGACGTTGCCGCCACCGAGAGCGACTGCGGTTCCGATGGCTCCGGCGATGGCGACGATTGCCCAGACCGAGCTCTCGAGCCCCGAGCTGACGCCCGATAGAACGGTGGTCGCAGGACCGGTCCGGGCCGACTCCGCGATCTCGCGCACCGGGCGGGTCTCGGTGGACGTGAAGTACTCGGTGAGCTTGCTGGCCACTTGGGCGAGGATGAGGCCGATCACAACGGCGCCGAACACCTTCCAACCCTCGTTGCCGTTGTCGTTGCCGACGTAGAAGTACGCCACGGCACCAGTTCCGAGGAGGGTCAGGACTCCCGCGGTGAAGAACCCACGGTTGATGGGGGCCATGGCCGAGCGGTCCTTCTCGGTCGCCCGCACTGAGTAGACGCCGACGATCGAGGCCAGCACACCGATGGCCCGGGCGATTACTGGGAACATGAGCCCGAGCGCAGGATTGGCGCCGATGGACTCGAAGGCGGCTACGCCGAGGATGATCGACGCGACCAGCGTCACTTCGTAGGACTCGAACAGGTCCGACGCCATTCCGGCGCAGTCGCCCACGTTGTCGCCCACGTTGTCAGCGATTGTGGCGGGGTTGCGCGGGTCGTCCTCGGGAATACCGGCTTCGACCTTGCCGACCAGGTCGGCGCCGACGTCGGCCGCCTTGGTGAAGATGCCTCCGCCCACTCGGAGGAACAGTGCGATCAGCGATCCACCGAAGCCGAAGCCGATCAGGATCGCCGACGACGTGTTCTGGAAGATCATGATGATCACGGTGGCGCCGAGGAGGCCCAGACCTACCGTGAACATTCCGGCGACGCCGCCGGTGCGGAACGCGACCTTCAGCGCGGCCGGCAGCGACCCCGAACGGGCGGCTGCGGCCGTACGGACGTTGCCTCGAACGGCCAGACCCATACCGATGAAGCCGGTGAGTCCCGACAGGAAACATCCGGCAACGAAGGCCATGGTCCGGAACAAGCCCGACTGGAAGAAACTCAGCGCCTCCACACCGGTGTCGGGATGAACGACCGCGGTGGCGGTGAAGAAGACCACGACGAGCAGCGGCACGAGGATGAACCCGATTGTCCGGAACTGGCGGCGGAGGTAAGCCTGGGCTCCCTCCTGAATCGCCGCCGCGATCTCGACCATCTTCGGGGTACCGGTGTCGGTCGCTAGTACGCCCCGCATGAGCACGAAGCCCACCGCGATGGCGGCCAGCGACGACAGGCCCGAGAAGATCAGCCAGGCCCATTCGGCGCTGCCGAGTTCGAAGACCTGATAGCCGCCCTCACCGGCGGCCAGCAGCGAATGAAGCTTCATGCTCTTGTTCTCTCTTTCTTGTGGGTTCTCTTGCTCTTTTGGTCTGCGTCAGGCTCGGAACTCTTCGGCTCCGGCCGTACGAAGATCTGGCGGGCGATCTTTTCGCCCACGGTGCGGTCCTTGCCGTCGACGCTGACGACAACGGGCCCGTCGAACGGGTGCTTTTCTCGGATCTCGATCCGCACGCCGGGGCGAAGACCGAGGGTCGCGAGGAATTCAACTACGTCCGCGTCGGTCGAGCCCGGAACGGCGACCGTGGCAACGTCGCCTGCCTCTAGGTCGTACAGCGGCGGCATCTCCGGCAGATCGGCGAGTTCAGCGGTTGGAATCGGGAAGCCGTGGGGGCACGTCGCGGGCCGGTCGAGAGCCACGAACATACGGTCCTCCACCTCCTGAGGCAGGTCGTGCTCGAAACTCCCGGCCAGGCGGTCAGCCTCGTTCCAGGCGTAACCGAGCATGTCGGAGAGGAACCTCTCCACGATGCGGTGCCTACGGATGGCCGAGATCGCGGCCCGCCGGCCCTCGACCGTCAGTTCCACGCCACGGTAGGGGCGGTGCACTGCCAGATCCCGGTCGGCCAGGCGCTTGACCGTGGCGGTGACTGTGCCGGGACTGACGCCTAGCGCCTCGGCCAGATCACCGGTGTGGATCGCTGGGGCTTCGGCCACGGGCGCGGCGCGACTGAGCCGGTACATCGACTTGAGCGTCTCGCGCTCTGAACGGGTGAGTTCGGCTAGCTGCATTTTTGGCGGTACGCAACTTAGTTTTCAGACTGCCAAAAAGCAAATTTAGGGCGTCATGGTCCCGGCCTTGTCGGCATCGCCGCCCGGTGCGGCGTAATCGACATGGAACGGCACGGAGGTCACGACGGTGTTGGGGCGATAGAGCAGGGCCAACTTCAGGGCGAGGGCGGATTGATTGTGCAGCACGTTTTCGAAGAGCCACTTGCCCGCCACGCCCTTGCCGAGGACGAACTCGGGGATAACGACCGTCACCGTGTCGTTGGTCCAGCGCTGGTCGATCTCTTCGAGGAACCGCTCGACCGGCTCGACCAGCTCCCGGTAAGGCGAACCCTTGATCTCCAGCGGCACCGCAATGCCGAAAGCCTCCCACTGAGCCTGGATGGCCTCCCGGTCAGCCTCTTCCTGCGCGATGTAGAGGGCCATGATGTGGTTCGGCCGTAGCGAGCTGGCGTAGTCGAGCGCTTTCAGGGCCCGCCGGTCGATCCGCCCCACCAGGACTACGACGGTGTGGTTGAGAGGCTCGGGCTTCACTTCCTCCGGAGTGATCGCCAATGCCGCATCTACGCGGTCGTAATGGCGGCGGATCGCCAAGAAGACGCTGATGATCGACGGGACCACTACTAACGGCACCCACGCTCCGCTGGTGAACTTGGTGACGGCGACGACTAACAGCACTCCGGAAGTGACAACCGCGCCAAAGCCGCTGACCGTCGCTCTGAGTTGCCACCCGGGCCGGCGCCACTTTCGCTGGTATCGCACCATCCCCGCCTGGCTGAAGGTGAACGACGTGAATACGCCGACGGCGTAGAGCGGGATCAGCGCGTTAGTCCGACCGCCGAACCCGGTAATAAGCGTTCCGGCCCCAAGGCCGAGAATGACGATCCCGTTGGAGAACACCAGCCGATCTCCTCGGTTGGCGAGCTGCCTCGGCAGAAACCCGTCTCGGGCGATTATCGAGGCCACACGAGGAAAATCCGCAAAGGCGGTATTGGCGGCGAGCACGAGGATCCCGGCCGTCGCCAACTGGAAGACCAGGTACAGCGCCCCTTGTCCGAAGACGGCGTCGGCCATCTGGGAGAGCACGGTTTCTTCGTGACTCGGGTAGGGGCGGAGCCGATTGGCCAAAAGCGCCGTTCCGAAAAAGAGGGTGCCGAGTATCACGGCCATGATCGTGAGCGTGATGGCTGCGTTCTTCGACTCGGGCTTGCGAAACACGGGCACGCCGTCCGCCATGGCCTCGATGCCGGTCAACGCGACCGCCCCCGAGGAGAACCCCTTGAGAATAAGGAAAAGCCCGAGTTCGCCGCCAAAGACGCTCATGCCCTCGAACCGCTCTGGGTCAAGGGGAACGTCGGGGACGGGGGTCCCCAGGAATTCTCTCGCCAGCCCGTAGAAGACGAGCCCGGACAGCAGTAGGACGTAGCTATAGGTCGGTGCGGCGAACACCGCCCCCGACTCACGGACGCCCCGCAGATTCGCGAGACCGATGATGGACAGAAGAATGAGGGCGATGCCGACTCGGTTGTCGCCCAGATGTCTGAAGGTGGGAATCGATACGAGGGCGGCAACGCCGGCCGACACCGACACCGCGACGGTGAGGGTGTAGTCCACCAACAGCGCAGCGCCGGCGACCAAAGACGGGTTTCTCCCGAGGTTCTCGCGGCTGACGACGTAGGAGCCTCCGCCGGTCGGATAGGCATGGATCGTCTGGCGGTACGACGTGACCACTATCGCAAGCAGGATCGCCACAGCCAGTGCGATCGGCACGAGCGCCGACAGCCCCAGCGCCAGGCTCGATGCGCCGACCGCGGTGACAAACAGAATTTCTTCGGAGGCGTAGGCGGTCGACGAGAGCGCGTCGGAGGAGAAGACCGGCAGCGCCAGGGTCTTCGGCAGACGCTGATGCTCGAGTTCGGCGGTCGACAGCGGACGCCCCACGAGGAACCGTTTCACGGCCGAATACACGCGGCAAAGCTACGCCGTTGGCTCTTCGCGCAAGCGCTCATCGCTGTGCGGGCGGGGACCCCACCCCCGCCCGCGTTCTGAACAATCGCCGCGTCACTACGCTCGACCTCCGTGCATTCGATCGTGGTGGGTTGTGGGCGCTTGGGCTCCGAGCTGGCAGTGGCCCTCGAAGCGGGTGGTCACACCGTGTCGATCATCGACAAGCGCAAGACCTCGTTCCAGCGATACCTACCCGAGCACTGGACTGGGCGCGCCGTAGTGGGCTTCGGATTCGACCGCGACGCGCTGGATCAGGCCGGGATCAAAGAGGCCTCCGCAGTTGCCGCCGTCACGGGCGGCGACAACTCGAACATCCTCGCCGCCCGCATCGCCAAGGAGACCTTCCAGATCCCCAACGTCGTGGCCCGAATCCAGGATCCCCGGCGGGCGGTGCTCTACCAGCAGCTGGGCATTCAGACCGTGGCCACCGTCAGCTGGGCCACCGAGCAGGTGATGCGGCGGCTCTTTCCCTCCGAATCGGTGGCCGAATGGACCGACGCCACCGGCGCTCTGAAGCTCGTGGAGCGGGCTATCCCCGAGGCCTGGGCCGGGCGGAAGCTGGCCGAACTCGGCGAGGCGGGACGGTTTCGGCTCGTAGGCCTTACCCGCGGCGGCGAGGCACGGCTCACCGGCCCCGACGCCATGGGCCAGGAGGGCGACCGCCTGCACCTGATGGTCACCGCCGACGCCCAAGACGATCTCGACGAACGCCTCGCCTCCGGACCCAGCTCGTGAAAGTTGCGGTTGCCGGCGCGGGCAACGTCGGCGTTTATATCGCCAAGGATCTGCACGAGGCCGGGCACGAGGTAGTGGTACTCGAGCAGGATTCGGCGCTCGTCGCGAAGCTGCTGCCCCGCCTTCCGATGAAGATCCTCCACGCCGACGCATGCGAGGTCAACCGCCTGCAGGAGGCGCGGCTCGAGACCATGGATGTGGTCGTCGCCGCTACCGGCGACGACGAGGACAATCTGGTGATCTCCCTGCTCGCCAAGCAGGAGTTCGCGGTGCCCCGGGTCGTCGCGCGCGTCAACCACCCCGAGAACTACTGGCTGTTCAACGAAACTTGGGGCGTTGATCGTGCGGTCTCCACTCCGCACCTGCTGACCGCGCTCGTCGAGGAGGCCGTGTCGGTCGGATCGCTGGTTCGTCTCATGGAGTTCGGCGATGCTCGGCTGGTCGAGGTGACGCTGGCGGTGGGATCGCCGGCAGCCGGAAAACAGATCTCAGCCCTGCAGCCGTTTCCCCGGGAAGCAACTGTGGTTGCGGTCGTGCGCGGGGAGCACGTGATCGTCCCGCGCGGCGACACCGTGATCCAGGCCGGCGACGAGGTGATGGTGCTGGTGACCTCGAATGCCTCCGAAGATCAGGTGAAGGAGGTTTTCATCGGGACGCAGCGTCAGGCGCCCGCTGATGCCCAGAAGCCAACGGAGCCCGCGGCCGGCTGACGCGGGCCTTCAGAGCAGCTCGTAGCGGGGGTTGAGGATCACCAACCGAGCGGTGCGTCCCGACGGGTGGCCGCGTCCCGTAAGGACCAGGCGCCGGCCCTCATGGATGCCGGCGATGCGCTTACGCCCCGTCCACATGGCCACGACCGTCCCGGTGCCGTCGGTGACGGTGGCCTCCAGCCACGGTGAACCGTCCGGCTTCGGAACGATTCTCCAACTCTGGACCTCTCCCACCACGGTGGCCCGCTCCCTCGGCGCCACCTCACCGATGGGCTTCGCGTTCGGCACCGCAGAGCAGAACTCCCGCAGACGCTCGGCGTCGAGCTCGGCCGGCGTCGCCGTGAGCCGCTTGAACTTGTCCTTGAGAGCCATGGGCGCTCTATTCCTCGGCGGGCCCGCAGTACATGACGAGGGTCACGACGGTGCCCTCGGCGGAGGGTTTGAAGTCGACTTCGTCGACCAGAGACCGGATCAGCGGGATCCCGAGCCCCCGCTCGAAGTTCAGACGCTCCGGGTCGGTCACCGGCGGGTGTTGCGGAATGCTCGACGGGTCGAACCCGGGACCTCGATCGTTTACCGACACTTCGAGGCGATCATCGCCCTCGGCCCAGCGCACGATCACGCGGTCGGAAGTCGCCTTACCGACATGGGCATCGATGGCGTTGGTGCAAGCCTCTGATACCGCGAGCTTCAGGTCGTCCACTCGATCGTCGGCGAGTTCCCGGCGGGTGGTCGCGAGGGACGAGACGAAAAGCCGGACGAGGCCGACGAATTCGGGCTCCGCCGGTATCTCCAACTCCACCATCGGGGCGCCGTCTCCGGGAATTGGGTGCCTCCGCCTAACTGGCGGTGGCTGCGTCCACGCTGTCGTGGATCGAAAAGACCTTGGTCAATCCTGTGATCTCGAACACCTTCAGGATCCGCGACTGCGTCGAGACGAGCGACATCTCACCGTCGTTACTGCGAAGGCGCTTCAGCCCGCCGACCAGGACGCCCAGCCCGGTGGAATCGAGAAAGTCGACTCCTTCGAGGTCCACGACAATGTTGCGCTTGCCCTCGGTCACGAGCTCCACAAGACGCTCCCGAAGCCGGGGCGCGGTGTAGACGTCGACCTCGCCTTTGACGGCCAGCACTGTGTGGCCGTTGCGCTCCTCTACTTCAAGGCCCAGGTCCAACGCTTCTCACTTTCGACTCTCGGGCCCCCCGACCCGGGGGACAACCTAGCCGCGTCGATTATGACCCAGCACGGATGCAGCTAGGAGCCACTACTCGGCACGGTTTCCAGCGGCACCCGCTCAACCTCGCTGCGCAACCACAGCACGTGCATGAGAATCACGGTCAGCAACAGACCGGCCGCCATGAACTTGAGCATGTCGGCCTGGTTGGAGCTGGCGTCGTCGAAGCCGCCCTCAGGTACGGCGAACTCCTCGCCATCAACCGGCTCGGTGATGGTGCGGGGCTCGAAGGGAAGGTCCTCGCTGAACCCGCCGTCGGGCCGCGGGATGGGCTGGGCCTCGGGCGCCCTGGTCTGGTCGAGCAGCGAGCCGAAGCCCGAGAGGTCGACCCGACCGCTACGGGAGATCGCCGGCGAGCGCGGCGAGCTCGATCCCGACCCACCGCTGGTGCCGCCGCTACCGCCCGATCCGCTGCTGCCCTCCCTAATGCTGGCATCGCCGTCACCCGAGGGACCTGTGTCGGGCCCGCCAGGCGAATCGTTGGCGCTGTCGTCTCCACCGCCCGGCGGGTCGGGGACGGTGGTTGTCGCTGACTCCGACGGCTGCGAGGCGACCCCGGCGTCGGCGGTGGCACCGCGGCGGATCGCGATCACCCGGTAGCTGTACTTGCCACCCTTGTTGGCCGTGCGGGTGTCGCGGTAGAACCCTTCGTCGGACTCGCCGGCAACCGACCACTCCGATCCGTCCACCGAACGCTGGATCTGATAACCGATCATGTCCGGCTCTTTGTTCAGCCGCCAGGTGACGTCGACTTCACGGCTGTCGGGATCCGTGCGCACTTTGACGTCCCTCGGTATCGCCGGAGGGGCCTCGACGGCGAAGTTGCGGCTGGTTTCACTCGACTCGCTTCCATTGGTGTCGACCGGCTCGTCCTCTCCTGACGCCCTGACGGTCACGGTGTACTGGCCGTTGTAGGGAAGCGATGGAGTCCACGAGAAGCTCACTGAGGAACGGCCATCGCCGGCGATGCGGTGGGCACTCGGGACTGGACGCCCGTCGGCTGACGAGACCGACGCGACCACCTCGAGTATTCGCCCGTCAGACATCTGGGCGTCGCCCGTCACCGTGGGAGTCGACTTGGTTACGACCTCCTGGTTGCCCGGCGTGTTGATCCGCACCGTCGGCGCTACTGCCGACACCGGATGCACCCAGAGACTCAGGGCGACGAGGGCGGCCGCCCCCGCTGCAGCGATCCGCCTTCTCATGCTGTGCCCGGTTCTCCCGACACGAAGTTGGCCTTGACGATGAGCCGCTGCCGGGCTGAATGCTTCGGATGGCAGGTAGTCAACGTGAGCTCTCTCGTGGTCGGGGTGTTGGCCACGACATCCAGATTGGTGGGTGCCACGATGAAGGGCTGCTTGGACACCTCGTACGTGCAGCTGCCGATCGGTGTCTCCAAAATGATGGTGTCGCCGGGCTTCAGCCGATCGAGATTGGCGAAGGGTTTCCCGTAGGTCGTGCGGTGCCCCGCAATGCCGACATTGCCGTCCTCGCACGGCAGCGCCGTGGTCGGGTAATGCCCCGCCCCGGCCCGCAGCGCGCTGGCAGTGGTTCCCTCGACGACGATCGTGTCGACTCCCAGCTTCGGAATTCGGATCCGGGTGAGGCTCTCGCCGACCTCGACCCGGCGCTGGCGGTACTTCTCCGCCAGCTCGGGGCTGGCGATCTCGTCGGACAGGCGATCCTGGACCCGACCTTGGTAGAAGTTTGTGTACAGCGGATAGCCGAGCAGGCCTACGGCGCCGGCCAGCAGGGCCACGGACAGCACGGATAGACCGCGGCGAGCCCACTGATGGCTGCGCAGGTACTGGATCAAGCGGTCCACTTCACTCCTTATGCCGGCTATCGGTCTTTCGATCGTACGACCTCAAGACGAAGCTCCGGCGTCGCCATGACGCGAAAGATCCCGGGGCACTAGCCCCGGGATCTTCCTTCGTGCTGGTGTGACTAGTTACTAGTGGAGGCTGAGCACCACCCGGCGGGCCACGATGGCCAGCCCGACAGCGCCAATACCGGCCACCGGAATCCAGGGCATGCCACCGGTGCGGGGCAGCTCTGCAACTTCGACGATCGAGGAGAGGACGGCCGGGCTACCGGCAGCTCCCGCCTCAGCGTGGGCCAGTTCGAGGACCACGCCGCCGTTGACGCCCTTGAGCAGCTCCAGCTTCACGCCGTCGGCGACTGCCGACACGCTGCCGTCAGGGTTGTTGGTGACGCTGCCGTCGGCAGCGGTGATCGTCGACTCCAGCGGGGTGCCCGCCAGGATCGTGATCGTCTCGCCGGGAGCCACCTTGACCTCGGTGTTACCGGTGAGGGGGGTGGACAGGCGCACGGTCACGATCGCCGGGTCGAAGCTGGCGTTCGCAGTGCCAGCGGCACGGTCGTAAACGGCCGTGGCCTTGGCAGAGCTGACGATGATGCTGGCGACCGGGTTCTCGAGAAGCCCGCCGACCGGAAGAAGGTCGACCTGGGCAGCCTCGGCCTGACCAACCGCGGTCACGACGCCGGCGTCAGTGGATACCTCGGACCGGCTGTGGCCGACCACGGCCTCAAGGGTCTTGGTCGTGCCGACTGCGGTGAGCAGGTCACTAACCGTGTCGGTTGCCGGGTCGAGGGTGTCGGGAAGGGCTCCGAAAACTCCCTCAAGTGCGTCCTGGACAGGGGCGATGACCGAGTTGATCGGCAGGGTGTTGGCCGCGACGTCAAGCTTGGCCAGCGAGCCCTCGCTGACCGCGTGGGGCATGCCGTTGGCAACCTCAGCAGTCGAAGCCGAGCACACGAGCCCGAGGTCGAGCAGCGGGGCGGCAACGTCGACCGCAGCTGCGCACTCCTGGGGGGCCTCCTGCTTGGTGTTGTTACCGGAAACATCAGCCTCGGTGGTGCTGCCGAGCACGAGGACCTGGCCGGCGCCGTCGGCCGAAGCCTTGAGCGTCGAGTCGATCTTCGCGGTCGATACACCGAACGTGGCGGACTGACCGAGTACCGAGAGGTTCAGCGCCCGTCCGAGGGCGCTACCTGCGTAAACCTCCGGCGTGTCGGCGCCGGCGGGTGCGCTGGCGACGAAAGCACCCGCGAGGGCTACTACGCCGACAACGGCGGTGAGCCGTCGAACGATTCGCATCTGTTTATCTCCTGATTGTCTGCTCGGCGGTGCCGAGGCTTCGGATGCAGGGAGTGCCTGCTTGCTCTCCCAGCTAGACGGACCGTTCGACAAATCATGACGACGGTCCTGCGGGGACTAGACCCCTTCTTGCCGGTTGCTAGGAGAACCTAACGGGATCAGGCGTGAATGGCACGGCTTGAATGCCAAATGACCCGGAAGGACTAGTCCGCGCATGGCCCCTTCGGACCATGGCTCCCTTGATCCGGCCACCGAGAGTGAACAGTGCAGGTCAGAGGCCCTCTCGGCGCATGGCGGCGGATGCTCTCAGGGTCAGGTCAGGCACCAGAATGCCGACAATAGGCACCGCCGTGGGCACCCGGTAGGTCAGCCTGGCCGAGACCCTTCGCGAACCGCGCCGCTGGCCGGTGACGCTGACGCTGAGGCGCCGGCTGTCGAGGCCGGACCTCGAGACCGCTGCTCGCCGAGGAGCACTCCGGTCGTCTCGCACGGCTGCCTCGCGTACGGCCTCCCGGGCCGCGTGGGTCAGAACCACCTTGTCGCGCACGATGACGGCGGTCTGGAGAAGCGCCAGCAGGAGGAGGAAGATGACAGGCAGCGCGAGAGCCAACTCCACGGCCGACTGGCCGGACTCGCCCCGCCGACGTGGCGGGGGGCCGAAGCCCCCCGCCCTGCCATGGGTTCGCGTTCTCACTAGCCCATGTCGCCGAGGATGGATTTGAGAACGTTCTCGAAGATCTTCTGAACGTTCCCGTTCCTCACTGCCCAGGTCCCGAAGAGGATGGCGAGCCCCGCCGCGGCCATGAGGACGAGTGCGTACTCAGCCGAGGCCTGCCCTCTTTCGTCACGGGACAGGCGCCGGATGAGGCCCCGCGCCGCCATTTCGCCGGCGCGGGTGGCCGACACGTACAGAAATGTGCACATCGAGTGAATCATCGGAAATTCCTTTCAGCCTGCGTTCGGGCGGGGAAGCGGTGGGGCCGGTGGTCACCAGGACAAGGTGCGCAGTGAAGTGAGCAGCAGCGGCCCGAGAGTCAGGAGCGCGAAGGCCGGCAGGATGCAGGCGACCAGCGGGAAGAGCATCTTCACGGGCAGGCGCCGAGCGGCCTCCTCTGCCCGTCGCCGCTGGGCGGCCCGCACGTCGGCGGCCAATCGATCGAGGCTCTGCACGAGGGGCACGCCGTACCTCTCTCCCGAGGCGAGCAGCGACATCAACGGACGGGTCGGCTCGCCGCAACGCAGGGCCAGATCGTCGAGGGCGTCGGCCAGACGCCGCCCCCGGCTGGCGTCATGGGCCACCCTCGCCATTTCCTGGGCCAGCGGCCCGGTGCCCCGTCGCCCGACGGCTTCGACGGCCAGGGGCACGTTGAGTCCGGCGGCGAGGGCCAGGGCGATGAGGTCGACGACCTCCGGCAAGTCGTCGGCGATAGCCGCCATCCGGGTGCGGTGCGCCTTCCGGTAACGGAAATGGGGACAGAACCACCCAACCGCGGCGCCCCCAACCGCAACCAGTGGACCCAAGGGGAGCAGACATGCCGTGGTGAGAACAGCCCAGCCCGCAGCACGATTCGACAGCGCCGTGAGCTCTGGATCCGCGTGCGTCGCCCTCGCTCGGTGTCGACTGTGCACAACCGCGAGGGTCAGGCGTCCGATTCGATCGATCGCAGCCACCTCAGCGGTCTCGGGTCGGACCGTTTCGGCTATTGCGGTTGCCTTCAGCCCACCCAGCCGATGCCGATCGCCGCGCAAGGCGAGTGTCAGTCCAAGCTGCAGTGCTCCACAGCCGAGAGCCAGGATCGCCGCCAGCAGCGTCGGAGGGCTCACGACCCGGCCATCCGACTCATCCATTTCATTCCGATCACATCGAGCGCGAGACCGCCGGCGAGCATCGCCCAGCCAACGGGGGTCGTGAACAGCATCCGTGCGACGTCGGGATCGGTGGCCGCCGCCACGGCACAGAAGGCCACCGGCGCGAGCGCAATGACCTGCGCCGAAACTCTCGCCTGCGAGGTGAGCGCCCGCGCTTCGTTGACGACGGCGAGGCGCTGGCGGACCGTAGAGGCCACCCCTTCTACCGTCCGGGCGTTGGCGCCACCCATTTCGGCCCCGAGACACAGAGCCGCAGCCGCAAGACGGATGGCGCCGGTCGGTTGACGATCAGCCCAGGCGTCGAGTGCCGCGGTCACTCCAGCCCCTCGCTCAGCCTCGGACACCACCCTCCGGAGTTCGGCCTGCAGCGGGCCTCGCTCGGCGGCAGCCTCGTCCAGCGCCTGCAACAACGACGCGCCGGATCGCAGGGCGCGTGCGATCGAATCGAGCACGGCCGGCACGGCCTGTTCACGGCGAAGCGCAGCCCGACGGACGAAGTGACCAGATCCGATGATCGGCGCCCCGGCCCACGCCGCGCCCGCCATGGCGGCGAGGCCCGCTCCTCCGATCCACCAGCCGACGACACCCACCGGAGCGAAACCCCCGAGCCAGATTCGCCACAGGCGGACGACGGAGATATCGAGCGCGGCACCGGCAACACGACGAGCGAACCATGCGGGCACGCTCCAGTCGCGTGGCGCAGCCGCAGGGCTGCGCAGGGTCTCGTGTCGGCGATTACGCGAGTCCAACGCTCGGAAGAAAGCGAGCGCCGAAGCCAAAACCAAGCTGGCCGACAGGCCGGCCGCCATCATGAGGCGAGCTTTTCGAAACTGGGTGGAGCACCCGCGTAAGGCGAGCGAACCGGCCTGAGCGGGGAGCGCCAGGCGCCATCTGGACCGGCCAGAGCCCTCGTGGACGAGCCGAGCTCGGCCGCGCCCGGCATGGGCACTTCGGCCACCTCGCAGATCATCCGCTCTCCGTCCGGGCCTCGGCGGAGCTGGACCACCAGATCCACGGCCGCTCGGACCTGTTCGCGCACGGCCGTCAGAGGAAGGTCGACATCAGCCATCAGCACGAGGGTCTCGAGTCGTCGTAGGGCGTCGGTGGGTCCATTGGCGTGGATGGTCGACAGCGAACCGTCGTGGCCGGTGTTCATGGCTTGCAACATGTCGAGTGCTTCGGCGCCCCGCACCTCGCCGACGACAATGCGGTCGGGGCGCATCCTCAGCGCATTGCGGACCAACTCGCGGGTCTTGATCTCGCCGGAGCCCTCGGCGTTGGCGGGTCGGGATTCCAGCCTGACCACATGAGGTTGAGCGAGGCGCAGTTCGGCGGCGTCCTCGACGGTGACGATGCGCTCGTCGTGACCGATGCGACCGGCAAGGGCGTTCAGGAGGGTGGTCTTGCCGGAACCCGTGCCTCCGGCCACCACAACATTCATCCGGGCCTCGACCGCCCACCCGAGTAGCGACTCCACACCGGCAGGGCAAAAGCGGTGCAAGGGAACCGGTCGGGCGGCAAAGCGGCGGATCGTCAGATAAGGCCCGTCCACTGCGAGCGGGGGCATCACGACATGGACGCGGGAGCCGTCGGGCAGCCGAGCGTCGACCAGAGGTGCCGACCGGTCGGCTCGCAACCCGAGCGGTGCGACCACCCGCTCGACGAGGTGACGGATCGTCGGCGCGTCGAGGTCGAGCTCGAGGGGACGAAGTCGCCCTCCCTGCTCGATCCACACAGGGCCGGGACCGTTGACGAGAACGTCGGTGACATCGGGCATCGAGAGCACCGGCTCGAGCGGGCCCAGCCCGTGGACGTCGGCCAGCACCTCGTCGGCCAGGACTGTGGCCCGCGCGTTGGGCAGGAGTGGGAACTCGTCGCGGATCAGCTCGGCGACACGCTCAGCGGTCACGGTGTCGGAAGGTCCAACCTCCTGCAGCAGGCGGGAGTGGACCCGCGTACGCGCCGTCTGCTCGTCGGTAATCACGGCCGCGAGGCGTTCATGCCGCCACCCGAAGAGCTCGCTCGATGCAACGCGGAACGCGGGTAGAGAGCAGGCCCGCGTCCACGACTCGCGCAACTGCGGCGTCATAGGGAATTTCCGCTCGGACGGGCACGCCAAGTACGTCGCTCACTTCCGAGGCACCCAGTGACCGGCCTGGCTCGGAAACGAGCACCACACCCGAAGGCCGTAGCGAGGTCTGCGACGCCCGCCGCAGCGCGAGGTAGCACGGTCGCAGGACCAGGAGCGACAAGCTGGCGGCAGCCGCGATCGCAGAGCCACAGGGATTGCCGGGAGGTCCGCAGTCGACGACCACTGAAGCGCCCGGGTATTGCGTGGCGAGGCCCAGCGCGACGCGTTCGCCGTCCGCCGACTCGAGGCCGAAGGCCGTGGACGGTCGTAACCCTTCCCGTTGGTCGATGTCTCCGAATCCGCCGGCGTGTATCAGCCTCAGTTGTGGCGTGACCGTGGTCTCCAGACGACCGAGGGCGTCGGCGGGCACGTCGGGGCCCGCCGCCGCGAAGTCGATCAACCCCGGGCCTTGCGGCTCTGGAATCCCGCATGCAGCGGGGACATCTCCACCGAGGTCGGCGAGCACGGCGCCCGCCTCCGACGATCTGGCGAGAAGAAGAGCGAGGGCGCTGGCAACGACCGTGGTTCCGCTGCCGCCTTTGACCGACCAGCATGCGATGAGCAAGTGCCGCCTCCATGGGTCCGCGAGCCGGAGCTCGAGCGGATGTGCCTGCGGGGAAGCGGCTAGGCGGACCGTACCTGCGCTGGCCTGACGGGACAAGAGGGGTGAGCCAGAAATCACCCCCCGGGGCGGGTTTCCCGGGTGAGTGCCTTAGGGCATGAACTAGGCGTGCTCGCTTTGATGCTCACCCTCCCGGCCACGCTCCTGGGACTCGTGGTGTTGCTAGCTGTCACCTCTCAGCTGGAGCGCCAGCTTGGCCGGTCCGTGCGGGCCGCACCGCTGCGCACGACGCCTCGCGTCCGCGTCTCGGCGTCTCACCAGCACTAGACCGGGGGGCGATGTCGCCCGCCCCAACCCGGATCGCTGCGTTTTTCGATCTCGACAAGACCGTTATCGCCAAGGCTTCCATGGCGGCCTTCGGTGGGACGCTGTATCGGGATGGTCTCCTCAGCCGGCGCATACTCCTTCGCGCCGCCTGGTCCCAACTGGTCTTCCTGCACCTCGGAGCGAGTGAGGAAAAACTCGTCCAGATCAGGGAGAAGGTCCTCCGTCTGACCAAAGGCTGGGACCGGTCGCGGGTGCGGGCGCTGGTCCGAGAGGCGATGGACGAAGTCGTCGAGCCGATCATCTACGCCGAGGCACTCGAGTTGATCGAGTACCACCGAGCCGAAGGCCACCGCCTGGTGATCGTGTCGGCCTCCCCAGTAGAGATCGTCGAGCCCCTTGCCGACTACCTCGACATCTCCGACGCCATCGCCAGCGTGGCGCGGGTCGATGAGAACGGGCTCTACACGGGCGAGATGGAGCGCTACTCCTACGGGCCCTACAAGGCCGAGGCCATGAACGAGTTGGCCGAGCGTTATGGGTTGGATCTGTCGGAGTCCTACGCCTATTCGGACTCGGCCACCGACCTGCCCATGCTCGAGGCGGTAGGGCACCCCGTCGCCGTGAATCCCGACAAGGTGCTGGCCCGCCTGGCCGCTGACCGGGGCTGGGAGGTCCGCCACTTCGTGCGACCGGTGCGGCTGCGAGACCGGGTTCCGGTGCCGCCACCAGTGCCCACCGCGGCCATAGGGCTCGCCGCGGCTGCGGCCGGCACGGCCATCGCCATCCTGCGAAGCCGACGTCGGCGGCCGCTTCCGCCGCCGAAGAGGACCGCCATGCTCGCCGCCCAGGCTGCCGCGGCCGCCGCCGCGATCAAGCCAGTTCTGAGGCGATCACGGCAAGCGCCCCCATCACGGAGACGCTGAGCACCGCAGCCTTTGTGCGACCGGCGTCGAGGTGGGCAGCGAGGCCTCGCGACGCCCAGAATCCGAGCAGCACCGGCGGCTGGATCAGAAGCGCCAGTCCGAGCTCCGCAGCGCCGAGGTTTCCCACAACTGCGAGCGCCGCGATCGAGATCAGTCCGCCGATGACGAAGATCACCGACAAGGTGCCGCGGATGACGGGACCGCGCTGGCTGGCGTAGACCACGGCCAGCGGTGGGCCACCGATCGACGACACGGTCCCTGAGAACCCCGATACCAGTCCCGCTCCGACGAGCGTCGTCGGCGTGGGCCGCAGCCCGAGATTGACCAGGTTCAGCCCAACCGCCAGCAGCACCGCCAATCCGACGGCGATCGCGATGCCACTGGTCGAGATCGAGGCGACGAGCAGGGCTCCGAGCACCGTTCCCGGGAGCCTCCCGTACATGACCCAGCGCATGCCGCTCCAGTCGACATGAGCACGGTCACGCCGGGCGATGAGAACGGTGAGGGCCACCGCAGCCAAGAGCAGTGGGCCGGGCACCAGCCGAGGTTCGACCAGCGCGACGAGTGGCGCGGCGAGCAGGTTCATCCCGAAGCCGAGTCCGCCTTGCACCGCCGCCGCGCCTCCGAGCACGACAAACACGACGGCGTACTGCAGTGGACTCACTCCGGGAATCCTGCCCGCGAACGCACATCGCCGGGTTAGCGTCGGACATGGAGGTGTCAGCTGACCTGGTGGCAGCCCCCGCCTTCAAAGCGGGTGGGACGGGCGATCCCCGTCCGGCGGGTTCGATTCCCGTCCACCTCCGCGTATTCGCCGTCGCAACCGAAGGTTGCTCGGCGAGCTAAATCGAGCGCGGCTACGCCGCCCGCTCAGGCTCCTCCGACTCGCGTCCGCGAGGAGCGCGTTGCTAGACGGCGAGGAGGTCGCGGGCGCCGGTGTCGCTGCTGGGGTGACGCAGCTTCGACATGGCCCTGGCTTCGATGTGGCGGATGCGCTCGCGGGTGAGGTTGAAGTGCTCCCCAACTTCCTCGAGGGTGCGGGCTTCGCCGCGGTCGAGACCGAAGCGCAGCCGGAGGATCTCCTTCTCCCGGTCGTCGAGCGGGCCGAGGAGGCGGTTGATCTCGTCGGGAAGCAGCGCCGTGGCCGCAACCTCGAAGGGCTGCTCGGCCGACAGGTCGGGCACGACGTCGCCGAGTTCGGCGTCGCCGTCCTCGCGCAGCGGCTCCGACAGCGACGGCGACCCGGCGGTCGCGGCGCCGGACGGGCGGGGGCGTGAGCTCCAGCCGGCGGCTCTCGGTCGGCACCAGCGCGGTGTCGGCCTCGGCCATGAGGCGCTCGCGCAGGCTGGTGACGAACTGCGGCCGGGGTGCCGGAGCCGGCACGGCACGCATATCGGAGACCAGCTCGAGCAGGTCGGCGTACGACGACTCCTCGGCGCGGCCGTGGGCAGCGTCGACCAGGG
>JAHWKP010000200.1 GCA_019347775.1 Actinomycetota bacterium
CGATTGTTCAGCAGCGCTGTTCACTGTCTCCGGCGAACTGCTCGTGCAGGCCGAGCACATCCCCGTCCATCTCGGCGCCATGCCTGCGTCGGTGAGGGCGATCATCGACGCCTTCGGCCCGGATGGTCTCGGCCCAGGCGAGCAGGCCGTAGTCAACGATCCCTTCGCGGGCGGCACGCATCTGAACGATCTCACCGTCGTGCAGCCCTGTCATGTCGACGGACGGTTGATCGGTTGGGTCGCCAACCGGGCCCACCACGCCGACGTCGGCGGAATGGCCCCTGGCTCTCTGGCCCCAGCCGCCACCGACATTGCGCAAGAGGGCTTTCGGATCCCACCGATGCGGCTCACCGACGAAGTCCGCGCCCTATTGATGTCGAACTCGCGGACGCCCGCAGAGCGGGCCGGCGACCTCGACGCCCAGATCGGCTCCAACCACGTCGGCGTCGAGCGGCTGGCCGCGTTCGCAAACGCACCTCTCGACGAGGTCCTCGACTACGGCGAGCGTCGGATGCGGTCATTGTTGGCCGACCTTCCTCAGGGCAAGTGGTCGTTCGAGGACGTCGTCGACTCGCACGGCCCCGAGCCCGACCAGCGGGCGCCGTCGCGGATCGTGCTCTCGCTCACCATCGACGGCGGCCGCGCCGTGTTCGACTTCAGCGGCACCGACCCCCAGCGCGGCGGCAACACGAACGCAGTCGAGGCCGTCACCGTGAGCGCGGTGTCCTACGCCCTGCGTTCCGCGGTCGATCCGAACGTGCCCGCCAACGGTGGCGCCCTCCGTCCGATCGAAGTGATCGCCCCAGCGGGATCGGTGGTGGCGGCGCGGCCGCCCGCCGCTGTCGGCGCCGGCAACGTCGAGGTCAGCCAGCGGGTGGCCGACGTCTGCCTCGGTGCCCTCGCCCAGCCTCTACCGGAACGCGTGCCCGCCGCTGGTCAGGGAACCATGAACAACCTGCTGGTCGGTGGGAACGGCTGGGTCTATTACGAAACGGTCGCGGGCGGTCAGGGCGGGCGGCCTGGCCAGTCGTATCCCGGCCAGTCCGGAATCCACACAGGCATGACCAACACCAAGAACACTCCGATCGAGGCGTTGGAGCGTCACTATGGCGTGCGCGTATTGCGCTATCGGCTGCGCAGCGGCAGCGGGGGAGCGGGCATCTCACGCGGCGGCGAGGGCATCGAGCGCGACATGCTCATGCTCGAAGACGTGACGGTGTCGCTCATCACCGAGCGGCGCTCCAGCCGCCCATGGGGCCTAGAAGGCGGCGGGCCCGGGGAGGCGGGTGAGAACTGGCTCCTGCCCGGAGGAGACGAAACGCAGCCCCGGCGGCTACCCGACAAGTGCACGGTCCCGCTCCGGGCCGGAGACGTGCTGCGGATGCTCACCCCCGGCGGTGGCGGCTGCGGCCGTCCAGCGCGGTGACGCACGGTCTACAGCTGCCGCCTGGGTCTTCCATAGCGGCGTTCACCGCTGACGAACGTCCGGACTTGTGGCAAAGGTCTGGAGACGCCTTCCATGACGTGTGGCCGGAGTACAACCATCATGGCAACCACACCGGAAAGTATTTCGGAGCGTTGCTTCCGCGGCACGCGCACCTCCAAGTGCTGTTCTATGACAGCGAGACCGACCGAGTCGTGGCGCGAGGGAGGACGATCCCGTTTCGGTGGGACGGTTCCCTTAACGACTTGCCGTGCGGCATTGATGCGGTCGGCTTTCGGGCTGTCGAGGACTCTCGGCCGGCGACGGCAGTGTCTGCCCTCGCAGCAGAAGTCGCACCTGATCATCAAGGCGTCGGTCTGAGCCGTGCACTCATCCAAGCCATGGCGACGGTGACACGGACTGCGGGGCTCGCGCCCCTCGTGGCTCCGGTCCGGCCGAACTGGAAGGAGCGCTACCCGCTCACACCGATCGAGCAGTACGCCTCCTGGATCCGCGACGACGGGTTTCCTTTTGACCCGTGGATGCGGGTTCACGCTCGGCTTGGCGCAACAACCCTCCGCCCCGAACCGAAATCCCTCGAGATCAAGGCTCCGGTTTCCGACTGGGAGCGATGGACGCAGATGGCGTTCCCGGAGGACGGCGACTACGCGTTCCCCCGCGGCCTCGCACCGCTGTCAGTCAAAGATGGTGCCGGCCACTACTGGGAACCAAACGTCTGGATGCTCCACGACCTCTGATGGCTTGCCGGTTGGACTCGCCTCTTACCACAAAAACCCCGGCGGCGGCGTCCCGCTGAGGCGAAGCTTGCGCTGTGGAACACAAAGAACTCCGCCGGATCGATGTAGCGGTCACGATTGCGATCCGCGATCTGGTGGTCGACGATCTCGATGCTGTCGGCTCGTTCTCGAGCCCTTC
>JAHWKP010000201.1 GCA_019347775.1 Actinomycetota bacterium
TCTGCACGATCGGCCCGTCCTTCCCCCACGCCTCCGCCACCACCCCGTGGTTGTCCACCCACGCCCCCACCCATCCGTTCTTGCCGCCACTTCCGTGAGCTGAGTGGCAGTTCGGGCGGCAAGAACCGACAGGACCCCCGTTCTTGCCGCCACTTCCGTGAGCTGAGTGACAGTTCGGGCGGCAAGAACGGTTGGGGGGTTGGTGGGACGTGAGGTGGGCCCGGGCGGTGGAGGCGTTGAGGTCGACCGAGCGCACCTCGACGCCGTGGCGGCGGGCGTCGGTTACCAACGTCTGCGGTGAATAGAAGCCCATCGGTTGCGCCTTGAGCAGGGCCGCGCAGAATGCCGCCGGGTAGTGCAGCTTGAACCAGGCCGACGAGTAGACGAGATAGGCGAACGACACCGAGTGCGACTCGGGGAATCCGAAGTTGGCGAAGGCCGAGAGCTTCTCCCAGATGGCGTCGGCCACGTCGCCCGTTATTCCCCGCACCGCCATGCCCTCGTAGAAGCGGGCCTGCAGTCGCTGCATGCGCTCGCTGGATCGCTTGGATCCCATCGCCTGGCGCAGCTGGTCGGCTTCCGACGCGCTGAACCCGGCGACGTCGATGGCCATCTGCATGAGCTGCTCTTGGAATAGCGGCACACCGAGCGTCTTCTTCAACGCCGGCTCGAGCAACGGGTGCAGATAGGTGACGGGCTCGGTGCCGTTACGCCGGCGGATGTATGGGTGCACCGATCCGCCCTGGATCGGACCCGGTCGGATGAGGGCAACCTCCACTACCAGGTCGTAGAACGTGCGCGGTCGCAGTCGGGGCAACGTAGCCATCTGGGCCCGGCTCTCCACTTGGAACACGCCGATGGAGTCGGCTTGGCACAACATGTCGTAGACCTCGTCCTCCTGCGGCAGAGCGGCGAGGTCGATCTCGACGCCGTGGTGATCGCGCACGAACTCGAGGCAGTAGTTGAGCGCCGAGAGCATTCCGAGGCCGAGCAGGTCGAACTTGACCAGGCCGACGGCGGCGCAGTCGTCCTTGTCCCACTGCAAAACAGTTCTGTCTTTCATGCGTCCCCACTCCACGGGACAGACCTCGGACACGGGACGGTCGCAGATCACCATGCCGCCGGGGTGAATGCCGAGATGGCGCGGCAGACGGTGGATCTGCGAGGCCAACTCCAGAACGGACCCCGGCGCGTCTATCTCGCCGGGTTCAGGGAACGGACCCCATGGACCCAGCTGCTTCGACCAGGCATCGAGCTGGCCCTGCGGGTGCCCCAAGGCCTTGCCGGCATCGCGCAGCGCGGAACGGGGCCGGTAGGAGATGACATTGGCGACCAAGGCCGCGTTCTCGCGGCCGTATCGCTCGTAGACGTACTGGATGGCCTCCTCCCGGCGATCGGACTCGATGTCGATGTCGATGTCCGGCGGCCCGTCCCGAGCGGGCGACAGGAAGCGCTCGAACAACAGTCCGAGCGAGACCGCGTCGGCCGCGGTCACACCGAGGGCGTAACAGACGGCGGAATTGGCGGCGGACCCACGGCCCTGGCACAGGATTCCCCGGTCGCGACAGAACCGCACGATGTCCCACACGACGAGGAAGTAACCGGGGAACCCCAGCTGTTCGATGATGTCCAGCTCACGGTCGATCTGCGTCCACGCGCCGGGAACCCGCTCTGCATCCCGCTTGCCATAGCGGTGGGTCGCTCCTTCTTCGGTGAGATGCCTCAACCACGTCATCTCGGTATGACCGGCCGGCACGGGCCAGTCGGGGAGCCGGGGGGCAACCAGTTTCAGGTCGAAGGTGCACTCTGCTCCGATGCGAGCAGCCGCTTCGACTGCGCCGGGCCAGCGGGCGAAGCGCCGAGCCTGCTCGGCTCCGGACCGAAGGTGGGCGGCACCGGACACCGGCAACCAGGGATCAGCCTCGTCGAGCGAACGCCGAGCCCGCACCGCCGCGAGCGCACCAGCCAGTCGACGTCCCGATGGCGTGGCGTAATGGACGTTGTTGGTGGCGACCACCTCCACGCCGGCGTCGCAGGCGATGGCGACGAGGGCGTCGTTGCGTACCGAATCGGTAGGGCCTCCGTGGTCCCATATCTCGACCGCCACCGAGTCACGGCCGAAGATGGCCACTAGATCGGCCAAGGTTCGGGCCGCCGCTGCAGGACCCTCGCGCTCGAGTGCCGCGGGCACGGTCCCCTTCCGGCATCCGGTCAGTACGCGCCAGTGGCCTTCGTGCGCGTCCGCCAGTGCTGACAGGGCGTACAGGGGCCGGCCTTTTTCCTTTCCGGCCAGTTGGGCCGTGGTGATGGCTCGGGCCAGCCGGGCGTAACCCTCGGGGCCGCG
>JAHWKP010000202.1 GCA_019347775.1 Actinomycetota bacterium
GCAGCCGGGCGTATCGGCCACGTCCGTGCCTGCCCGATTGCCTGCGTGGGGGCTGCATGTACGCCGGTTGCGTGTACGGCGGCTGGCTCCCCGAGGCCTGGTTGCGCGACGCCTGCGTGCGCGGCCGACGGATGCTGCCACCGGCGAGCACGGCGCGCAGGTCCGTGGCGGCCGGCTCGAAGAGCGGAGTGTGAAAAGCACCGCCGACGTCGAGGGCCATGACCTTTCGAACGCCCGCCGCCCGGGCCGCCTCGGCTCCGGCTTCGACGCCGTCCGGGGTGCCAGCCAGGACGATCTGGCCGACCGTGTTGTCATTGGCGACCCAGCACCCGTCGACTCCGGCACAGGCTTGTTCGGCCTGTTCGGGGGAGGCGCCGAGGAGGGCGACCATCCGGCCCGGCCGGGAGTCGGCGTCGCGCTGGGTGAGGTTGGCGCGCTCCCAGGCGAGGCGTATCCCGTCGTCGAAGGAAAGAGCTTCGGCTGCGATCAGGGCGGTGATCTGGCCCAGGGAGTGCCCGGCGAAGGCGACCGGCGTCGGGACCAGGGGGCGAAGTGCCTCCCAGGACATGAGTGAGGCCAGCAGGACCGACAGTTGAGAGTTAGCGGTACGCGACAAGTCGACGGGCTCGCCGTCAGGGAGCGGCTCGCCGGTGAGGAGGTGGGCGAGCGGTTGCTCGAGGACCTTCTCAGCCCGCTCGACGACAGCCCAGGATCCGTGGTCGCGCCAGGGGAGACCCATGCCGCGCGCCTGCGCGCCCTGTCCGGGAAAGATGACCGCTTGGGTCAAGATCTGCACACCCCCACCTCGTGCTACGACCTCGGCACGATCGGCCGGGTTACACCAGGGTGGACGACTACCGACGGGTAACGACGCCGGCCTGTTCCCACGACCTGGGAAACAGGCCGGCTACTGCGCGGTAACTCGACGACAGGGCTAGAGCAGGCCGAGTCGCCGAGCGCAACGGGGCCACTGGTTCCAGCCCCTCATCGCCTGAAGACGCTTGGCGGCGGTCAGCTGGGTAGCGGGAGATGCGTCGGCGGGGTTCCCCGAATAACCGAGGAAGTGCCACGTGTCGAGCGAGAACTGGAAAAGCCCGAAGTACTGCCGGTCCCGGCTGACAGCGCGGGGGTCGCCGCTGGATTCGCAGTGAGAAAGCCGGCCCCATACCCCAGGAAACGTGATCCTGCGAGTCCGGAGGGGCGCCACCGCCTCGGCCGGCACGACGGTCACCGGCGGGGGGGCGATCTCGGACTTTGCGACCGGCGCGGGCTCGGGGGGCGGCGGGGGAGGGTCGAAGCTGATGCGCGCGTCTAGCTGGGCCGACGCGGCCAGCATCAACAACACGATGGCTATGAGACGAGAAATAGTGCGGTTCTCCCACTCCAATGGGCACATCCCGAATGACGGGACGGGACGCAGCCTGTCTCGTCCACAGGCCCGCCGTCAACTGGGGATAACCCCCTTAGGGGTCGCGGTAGCTGACAACTCGGACCTCGAGCCCGGCCGGATCCTCTGGGAATACAAAGGCGAGCTCGACACTTTCGCCCCCGGACAGGAAGTCCACGAGCTGCTCACCATGGGGCTCGCCGCCCAACGTGGCGACGACCTGGACGTCGGCGGTGCTGACATCGCCCTGGTTCTCGACCTTCACGCTGACGACGAACTGGCCGTCCCGTTGAGTGGGAGGTCCCTCGATGGTGGCCGTCAAGACGGCCGGTGCGGAGCCGTTGGCCCAAATGAAGACGATGACGACCACCACAGCCGCGACCACCGCCGACGACGCGATGAAGGTGATCCACTCGGCCCGGTTCCGTTTACGAGGTGCCGCGGGGCGCCGGGTCATGCCGCCAACCGTCCGGCGGCGCCGCCGACGGCGGCGGGCAGACCGAGCACTACGACTTCACTCAGCGCCGTCGACCAAGAGGCCGGGGCGCTCAGGTTGCGGAAGAACCAGAGCATGAACCCGGCGCTGACGAGGGCCAGGATGTAGGAGACCACTGTCTCGGTCACCGGATGCTGGAAGATCCCCTTCTGCTCCCGGCGACGTTGTTGGTCGCCGAAGCCGGCCACGTAGACGATTGCGTAAGAGGCGGCGAGCGACAAGGCGACCATCCCCAGTAAAGACGGTCCGGTCGAGGCGGTAGCCAACATTGGGATCTCCTCGGTGGGCGCGACGTAGATCTCGCCCCGTCTGGCGGAGTCGATGAAGCGGATCTGGCCTCCGATCGTGAACCCGATGACGAGATGCGTATGCGGGAGCATCTCCTCGGAAACACTCGTCTTCAAGAGAAGAGCTTCG
>JAHWKP010000203.1 GCA_019347775.1 Actinomycetota bacterium
TTTCTATCGATGGTTCATGACCATGTTCCTTCTGGGCGCGCTCGTAGCCCTCGTCGTCGGTGTCCCCCTGTTCCGCCATCAGTCGGCCCTGCTGCCGGTGCCATCCATCCAGAGGAGACCACAATGACCATCCAACGACAGAGACTGCTCGCGATCGCTGCGGCCACCTGCGGTCTCGCCTCGTTCATCTCGCTCCTGCTGGGATGGGCCGGCTTGCGCGATGAGCCGGTGGTCGCTGCCCAGATGCCCTATGCCGTCACCGGTGGCGGTGCCTGCCTCGCCTTCGCCATCGCCGCCGCCGTGCTGGCATCCATGGTGCACCGGGAGATCCAGGTTCGGACGCTACGGGAGGACATCGCCGTGCTGCAGGACGAGATCGAGGAGCTCACCGACCGACTGGGCGGACAGATCGATCATGTCGCCGACGACACCGGCGCCATCGCACTCCAGGAAGAGCCGGTGGCGACGTCTCGACGACGCCGTCGCCGGCCGGTTTCTGCTGACCGTGATCTGGTCGGAGCGACGAGCTAGCCGGCCGCACGGGGATCGTCCCCGCCGGCGGTCACGTTCCCTCGTCGCGGCCGCTGTCGTCTTCCTGTCGGCGGTTGCTCACCCGCAGCCGGCCGGGGCCCATCCGAGGATCGCCGACGCAGAGCCAGCGCCGGGCAGCGTCGTTTCCTCCGGGATCACCGTGGTGGCCCTGGGCTTCTCCGAGAGGATCGATCCGAGCCTGTCCACAATCGAGGTCGTCGATGGCGACGGTGTCTCCGTCGCCCGCACTGAGCCATCCTTCTCGGGCTCGGACGTCGCGGTCGAGTTGCGGACAGGGATCGAAGGTCCGGTCTTCGTCACCTGGCTTGTCGTCGGGAACGACGCCCATCCGGTCCAGGGCGGGTACAGCTTTGCGGTTGCGGCCAAGTCGCGACCTCCGGCCGACACCGCGGCGGTTGACTTCCGGGAAGATGGGGTAACCGAAGGCGCACTGCTCGGCCTGTCGATCCGGGCCGGTCGGTTCAGCCAGACCCTCATGCTGCAGGTGGCCTTGGGTTTGACCCTGTTCGGCTTCGTCGTGACTCCTGCGCTGGTGGGCCGGGGCGACTCCCGGTTGCGACTCCCGATCGCGGCAGCCAGTCGGGTGAACGCGTACGCCAGCGGAGCTTCGATGGCGCTGCTGGTGGTCGCTCCAGTCCTGTTCGCCCTCACCACACTGCGCCTGCGAGAGGCTGTGCCAAGCACTTCCTTCAGGGACGCGCTCGGGTCATCGGGCGGTTTCCGGTGGATCATGTACGCGACGCTTGTCGCCGCCCTCGTCGTCACCGTGGTGGCCCGACCGAGGCAGCCGCGTCTGGGGTGGGACGTCGCACAGCTGGGACTCCTGTTGGCCGCCGTGGCCGTCCTCGGTGGACTCAGCCACGCGACGTCCTACGACCCGTCGTGGCTCGGGCAGGTCTTGTTCGCCTCGCATCTCATCGTGACCTCGCTGTGGGCCGGTGGACTCCTCGCCGTGCGGCTCATCGCCTTCGGCGTGGACGACGACGACCTGTCGTGGGCCGTCATCGATCGATTCTCCCGGGTCATGGCGGTGAGCGTCCTACTCGTGGTCGTGACCGGCCTCCCGATGCTCGTGCAGCTCGTTGCTGGCTGGCGGGGAATGTGGTGCTCGGACTTCGGAGTTGCTGCGGGCTACAAGGTCGGACTGGTCGGTATCGCCGCCGGCTTCGGCCTCGTGAATCGAGTCCTCGTACGGGCTCGGCACTCGCTTCGCGGCACCGAGGGCCGACATCTGGTCCGGTTGCGTCGCCTGATCACTGCCGAGGCGGTTGTGCTCCTGGCCGTCATCGGCGTCAGCGCCGTTCTCGCCGAGTCCACGCTTCCACCGGCGTACACGGGGCGGTTCCTGCCCGGCGAGATCCAGGAGGTCGTTGAACCCGGGACGTTCGCCAGCGGATGCGCCTGATCCTCGATGCACCGAGCGGTTGGGCAGGGACCAATCGGGTCGAAAACGTCGGGAGGCGCTGCCCGAGCCGCCCGAATCATGGCTCCTCGCATGGATCTTCTGGACTGCGTCGGTACCGTCGGCGGGGTGAGCCGCTACACGCCGCCGTCCGGTCACGACGAGGAGCCGCCGTACCGGCGACGCTCGCGGTCGGTCCGCATCGGCGTCTGGGTACTGCTCGTCGGCGTGCTGGCCCTCGTCTTCGTCGACGTCCTC
>JAHWKP010000204.1 GCA_019347775.1 Actinomycetota bacterium
AAAAAGTCGAACTGCTCGCTTACACGACGCCGGAAGGTTCCCAGGTGATCTTGGACGAGTTTCTCGAACGGGCCCGGGGCATCTGCGCCGACCTGGGCTTCACCTACCGGGTGATCGAGATCTGCACAGGAGAACAGGGCCAGTCCCACGACCAGTCGTTAGAAGTCGAGGTCTACGCCCCAGGCTGCGATCAGTGGCTCGAGGTGTCGTCAGTGAGCTGGTTCACCGATTACCAGGCCCGCCGGGCCAATGTCCGGTACCGGCCTGCCGATGGGGGGTCTCCCGCTTTCGTACACACCGTCAATGGCTCGGCCCTGGCCGTGCCGCGAGTCTGGGCCGCGCTCGTCGAGGCGAACCGTCAGCCCGACGGCACCATCGCCGTGCCCGAGATCCTGCGGCCGTACACCGGCAAGGCGAAGCTGACTTCTCGGTGAGTCATCAGCACGCCGCCCCTGACGAAGGCGGCCCCCCGGACCCACAGGTCAGTCAGGCGGCGCGCCGCAACTTGGCGATCGCCATGGTGCCGCTCATCTTGGCGACGGTTGTCGGCCTGGTCGTCCTGTGGCCGCGGGGCGTCAATCCCGACGTGGCTACCGGCCTCGAGATCCCCGCCGAGCTCGTGGACGGAACCGTCACCGCCACCGACGAGGCGCCTTGCCCGGGACTCCTCGATGAGGGCGGGCCCCAGTGCACGGTGGCATCGGTTCGCTTGACCTCCGGCCCCGCCGAGGGCGAGATCATCTTCCTCGACGTGACGCCGGGGCCGGCCTCGCCGGATCTGGGCCCGGGAGACAAGGTTGTCCTGGGCCACGTCACCGACCTGCCGCCCGGAGCGCCGCCGGGCAGCGAGTACTACTTCGCCGACTTCCAGCGCGATCTTCCTCTAGGGATTCTCGCCTTGCTCTTCGCGGGCTCGGTGATCCTGCTCGGCCGGTGGCGGGGGCTGCGGGCGCTAGCGGCCTTGGGATTGAGCCTGGCCGTTCTGATCCTGTTCGTGCTCCCCGGCATCCTGCAAGGCCGCTCGCCCGTGGCAGTGGCGGTCGTGGGATCGGCCGCCATCATGATCATGGCGCTGTACCTGGCCCACGGAACCAACGTCCGCACGACCACCGCGCTCCTCGGAACGCTCGTGAGCCTCTGTCTCACCGGGGTGCTGGCGGTGTTGTTCGTAGGTGCGACGAGCTTGACCGGTTTGGCCTCGGAGGAAGCGGTCTATCTGCAGGTGTCGGCCGACGCCATCAACCTCGAGGGACTCATTCTGGCGGGCATCATCATCGGCACTCTGGGCGTGCTCGACGACGTCACTGTCACTCAGGCCTCGGCCGTATGGGAGCTGCGCAAGGCGAATCAGGCGTGGGGGTTCATGGACATCTACCGGCCCGCCTTGCGGATCGGCCGGGACCACATCGCCTCCACCGTAAACACGCTGGTCCTGGCCTATGCGGGGGCGGCGTTGCCGCTGCTCATCCTCTTCACCCAGGCGCGACGGCCTCTCGTAGAGGTGGCGTCGGGCGAAGTCGTCGCCACCGAGATCGTCCGCACGCTCGTGGGCAGCATCGGGCTGGTGGCGTCGGTGCCGATCACCACCGCACTGACCGCCGCCGCGGTCGCCGGCCTGCCCCCACTTGCGTGGCGACGGGCGAGAGGGTCAAAGGCCGACCACAAACCCCTGCCGATGTGAGCGCGCCTTGGTGGCAGACCGCGGTCGTGTACCAGATCTATCCGCGGTCATTTCTCGACACCGACGGCGACGGCGTAGGGGATCTCGAGGGGATACGCCGGCGTCTCGAACATCTCGACTGGCTCGGCGTGGACGCCGTCTGGTTGTCGCCGATCTACCCGTCGCCCATGGCCGACTTCGGCTACGACGTAAGCGACCACTGCGACATCGACCCGGTTTTCGGCGACCTTGCGGTCTTCGACCGGCTGCAGGCCGAGGCTCACGAACGGGGCGTCAAGGTGATGCTCGACTGGGTGCCGAACCACACCAGCGACCGACACCGGTGGTTCCTCGACTCCCGATCCTCCAGAGATTCGGCTCATCGCGATTGGTACATCTGGCGCGACGGGAAGGAGGACGGGCCGCCGAACAACTGGAAGGCGGCGTTCGGCGGTGATGCCTGGACATGGGACGACCACACGTCGCAGTGGTACCTCCATCTGTTTCTTCCCCAGCAGCCAGACCTCAACTGGGCCAACCCGGATGTCGTC
>JAHWKP010000205.1 GCA_019347775.1 Actinomycetota bacterium
GGCATTCCGTTGCCGACCCGGTCCGATGCGCCGGATCGTTGTAGATCGCAACGGTACCAAATCAAATGCGCCCCGTCGTCCAACAGCGGGCTGACCTGGGCCAGCTGCCCGCTCCGATATGGACGAGATCGACGCTGCTCTGTGCCTGCACCTGCGGCTGTAGTGGTATCGGCGCGCCCGGCGCCACAGCGTTCGGAGTGGGAGCTCGCCGGGCGGGCTCAGCGCTTCTGGCGCAGGGCGAAGTTCGCCGTGGTCGTCGTGTTCGACGAGACGGTGACGCTCTGCCTCTTCGAGCGATACCCCGTGGCGCTGGCTGTGCAGGTGTAGGACCCGACCGGCACGCTGGCGATCGAGTACGTCCCGTCGCCGGCGGCGGTGGCCATCCCGCCGCTTCCACAGTCGACGGTCGCTCCGCCGATCGCGGCCTTCGAGCGCTGGTCGGTGACCTTGCCCGCGATCGCCCCCGGATCGGTGGGGGCGGGCTCGGTGGTCGTCGAGCCCAGCGCGCGCACGAGGTTGATTCGGCCGTATCCGAAGCACGTGTCGCGTCCGGCCGGCCCGAGGTCGTCGGTCGTGCCCACGAGCTGCTTGCGGGTGCTGGGCGCATCCAGTCCCTGCTCGGACATGATCATCGCCGCTACCCCCGAAACATGGGGCGTCGCCATCGACGTCCCGTCCAGGGGCGCGTAGGCGTTCCCGGGCGTCGTCGACCAGATGTTCACGCCCGGGGCCGCCACCTCGACGTCGGAGTTGCAGTTGCTGAACCACGCCGGCTCGTCCTCCGGGTCCGTCGCGGCGACCGAGACGACGTCCGGGTGGTAGGCGGGGTAGTTCTTCGTGCTGTCGCCGTCGTTACCGGCGGCGGCGATCAGCAGGGCGCCCACCGCGTATGCCTCGCTGAGCTCTTGGTCCAGCGCGTCGTCCTGGGGCCCGCCGATGCTCATGTTTATGACCTTCGCGCCCCCGGTCGTGTACAGCCAGTGGACGCCCGCCAGCAAGTCGGCATAGAAGCCCACTCCCGCGGCGTTGAGCGCCTTAAACACGGCCAGCTCGGCGTTGGGCGCCACGCCGGCGACGCCGAGGGAGTTGTTCGTGACCGCCGCGGCAGTGCCGGCGACGTGGGTGCCGTGCAGGCCGTCGTCCGAGCAGACTCCCTCGACGATGACGCCCATGCCCGTCAGCGCGCTGGCGCAGGCCTCGGTCTTGCCCCGCAGGTCGGCGTGGGCGAGGTCGATGCCGGTGTCCAGGATGCCGATCCTGGTCCCGCCGCTGGTCGGGAAGCTGTCGACCCCGAACGCCGCGTCCCAGCCCTCGGGGGCGTCGATATCGGCGTCGGGCTTCCCCGCGGCCAGCCAGCCGGTGGACACCTGCCCGGTGTTGTGCAGCCCCCACAGGTCCCTGAACAGCGTGTCGTCGGGCGCGGACAGGAGACTGACCTTCCAGTTCGGGTGCGCGTAGGCGACGTTGGGGTTGCGCTCGTAGCGCACGGCCGCCTGTTGCGGGTCGGCGCCCTTGGGCAGCCGCACCACGTCGAGCTTCATCCACGGAAGGACGTTCTCGACCCGGCCACGCTGCGCGCGGTGAGCCTGCGCTCGTTCCGCGCCAGAGGCGCCCGGAGCGAAGGCCACCAGCACACGGTCGGGGTCGTAGCCCGGCGCCGCGGTTGCGACCGCCGGCGCCAGCAGGCCGGTCAACAGGACGGCAGTCGTCAGGACGAGCCGTACGGCTATGGTGGTCGGCCGAACGGCCGACGGACCCCAGGCGAACTTCAAGGCGCCTCTCCTTGGCGTGATGGACGCCCGCCAGCATACGCGGTCACTGCAGCTCCGCGGGCTTGACGCCCACGAGCAGGGCCATCTCGAGCCACTTCCAGTAGCAATCGACATCGTCGTAGCCGATCGCGCGCAGCCACGCAAGCTGGGTCTCGACGTCCAGCAGGCGATCGGATGGATCCTCATTTTCGAGCGGCTCGCCGATCGCCTCGAAGAAGGCCAAGTGGAGGCGGCGCGTCGGCGACGCCACATGCTCGAAGTTCGCGAAGACGCCGCCGGGTTCGAGC
>JAHWKP010000206.1 GCA_019347775.1 Actinomycetota bacterium
GACGGACGTGCCTTTGTCGGAGATTCTGGCCGTCATGGACCCGTCGGACGCGGCTCGCGCTCGAGCGACATTGAACGGCGCGGTCGAGACCGGCGAACGGTTCACCCTGGAGGTTGGTGTCCCCGACACCGACGGCGTCAGCCACCGGACTTTCGTCCGCGGTGGCGTGCTCGCCCAGTCGCCGAACCGGGTCAGCGCCATCAGCATCGTCCTCGATTGACTGAGGCACTGAGACGCTGCGAGGTCAGCTAGTTGGGCTCCCTCTGCCGCCCGGCTTGGACCCGCTGACCCGGGCGAACAGGTTGCTGCCGCCGTCGGAGTCTCGACGGGCTAGGAACTCCCAATGGCCGGGCGGGAGGTCGTCACGCTTGCGGAGTTGGGCCGCGGCCCGGTAGGCCGAGGTCTCGCCGTCGTAGTGGCGGAGCTTCGCCCAGTGCCCGGTCCGCTGGGCGACGTGTTGGAGCAGCGGCGCCCACTCCTCCGACGCCTTCACCTTGCGCTCCGGGGGGTCTTCCCACGCGACCGGCTCTTCGACGCCATTTCGTTCCGGGCTCTCGACGGGCTGCGGTGACTCGCCCAGGGCCAGGAGTCGAAGCTCCAACTGGTGCACGGTGATGGAGGCTAGGTCCGTCAGCGTCGCCAGCTCCTCCGCGGTGGCTTGGCGCGGCTCCACGTCGATCACGCAGAGCGCGCCAACGTTGTGGCCCTCGGGTGTCGTGAGCGGCACTCCGGCGTAAAAGCGAGCCCCCAGCTCGCCCTTGACGAGCGCGCTGTTGGACCACAGCGGGTCGGCCGCCAGGTCGGCCACCAGATAGGGCTCGACGCGGGTGATTACGGCCGAGCACATCGAGTCCGAGCGGGGGATGTCGCGCACGTCGACTCCGTACACCGACTTGAGCCACACCCGGTCGGAGTCGACGAAGCTCACCATCGCGATCGGCACGGCCAACAGCCGAGCTACGAGCGCGCTAATCCGGTCGAAGGCTTCCTCGGGTGGAGTGTCCACGATGTCGTAGCGCGCCAAAGCGGCTAATCGCTCTTTTTCGCTTTCGGGGGCCAGCCCCGTTGTTACTGCCACATTTCCCCCGAATGCTGACCGGAGTTGTCCTCCGGGGTGATCCACCGTCTCGGACTGTATCGCCTCTGTCTGCGAAGGCCCCGAGCGATCGGCCCGGGTTGCCCCAATCTCGAGTGTGAAAAAAGCCACTCCTGCCATGGGAAAGGCCCGTCACCCAAGCCGAAGTGTGAAAGGCGCCATGAGGGGTAGATCCTCCTGCGGACCCGACGGGTCCCAACCGAGGAAGGACCTAGGAGGGTTTTGATGACAAGAGTTGTGGTCGGAGGTTTCGCCGCGCTGGCGCTGGCTGTTACCGGAGCATGTGCTGGCGACGACGACGTCGTCGACAACGTCGCCAGCCAGGAATCATCTGTCCAGGGGTACTGCGATTTCGCGGCCGAGCTCGACTCCCGTAGCGAGCCTCCCTCGGAGGAGGACTTGGAGCGGATCGAGGCGCTCGCCCCTGCGGAGATCAGGGACGACGTCGAGACGATCACCGAAGCCGTGAGGAACCAGGACTTCGAGGGCACGGAAGAAGCCGACCAGCGACTCCAGGAGTGGGACGCCGAGAACTGTGATCGCCCGGCGGGTGGCGGCAACGGCACCGACGACGGCACGGGAACTGACGATGGCACCGGAACCGACGGTGGTACCGGAACTGACGATGGCACCGGAACCGATGGCGGAACCGATGTGACCGAAGCCGACGGTCCCGGCGAGCTCGATGCCGCCGGAGGGTCCGCCGAGATCGGCGTCGATCTCGAGAGCGTCGGCGGTCCCGCGCAGGGTGATCGGGCCGGCCAGGGTGGTCGCCTGCAACGGAAGCGCGGGGAAGAGCTCCTGGAGTGTCGCCGTGGCGAGCGGCCGAGCTTGAGCGGTAAGGTCGTACCGGAGCTCGGGCTGCATCGCGATGGTGCCCTCGATGTCGGTGAGGCGCGTAGGTGCCGCGTCGCCCACGGCGTACGAAACGTCGCC
>JAHWKP010000207.1 GCA_019347775.1 Actinomycetota bacterium
CGGATGCCCTCGACCGCATCCTGGTCAATCTCATCGGCAACGCCGCGAAGTACTCCGACCCGCCAGCCGAGATCCGGATCTCGGCGGAGCCGGCCGACGGCCGGGTGCGCGTGGCCGTCCACGACCAGGGACCGGGCCTCGACCCCCCGCACCACGCCCAGGTCTTCGAGCGCGTCTTCCGCGTCCCCGGTCAGACGGCGGCCAGGCGCGGGCCCGGGGTGGGGGTGGCGATCGTGCGTCAGTACGTCGAATCCATCAAACAGAAGGACCACAGTGCGTTCGCAGCGCTCTTTTCTGCGGACGCGGTGCTCCACGACCCGTTCTTCCCCGAGCCGACGAAGGGGAGGGATGCGCTCCAATCGATGTGCGAAGGCATCTTGCGGGCCTTCCCGGACATGGCATGGAAGCAGGTCGGCGACCCGATCGACGCCGCTGGCCGTGTCGCCTTCGTCGTGTCGGTCGAAGGGACTAACGACGGTCCGCTGGCGATGCCGGCCGGCGACGTGCCGGCGACCGGCAAAGCGATTGCGTACGAAGCGGCGGTGTTTTGGAAGATCGATTCGGATGGGCTGATCGCCGAAGAACGGTCCTACTTCGACGCAACTGGCGTAGCGGTCCAACTCGGCCTGACCGGCTGACCACCTAGAAGTCGAAGGCGCTCAGTTCCGGACTGGATCCCGGGCTTGGTCAGTAGCGGAGGGCTCCTGGCTAGAAGTCGAGGGCGCTCAGTTCGGGTACCTGATCGCGAGCCCGAGAGCGCGCTTCGCGCCAGCGGTCGCGGTCGGTATCGCGCTGGGGTTCGACCACGTCACGGGGATTCCATAGCTCTGATAACTGATCGACGCCGGACCACGTCGACACAGCCAGGCCAGCGAGGAAGCCCGCGCCCAGCGTGGTTGCTTCCGTGACGGGCGACAGCTCCACGGGGCGCCCGATCGCGTCGGCCAACGCCTGGACAAACACCGTGTTGGCGCTCATGCCGCCGTCGACCCGCAGAGTCGTGACTTCGAGCTCCGCGTCGGCTTGGGCTGCTTCGAGCAGGTCGGCGCCGCGGTGGGCGATGCCTTCCAGCACCGCCCGCACCACCTCGGCGCGGCCGGTGCCACGGGTCAGCCCGAGCAGAGTGCCGCGTGCCCCGAAGTCCCAGTCCGGTGTGCCGAGTCCGACCAGCGCGGGCACGAACCACACGTCGTCGGTGTGCTCGCACTGCGCGGCCACGGCGGCCGATTCCTCGGCGGACGAGATCAGGCCCAAGTCGTCGCGCAACCACGTGACCGCCGAACCCGCGGTGAGCATGGCTGCCTCGACGCCCCATGTGGTCGAGTCATCGAGGCGCCAGGCGACGATCGGATAACAGCCGGCCTCGCCGCGAGTTTCGAACGCCGGGCGCTCGGAGCCGACACACACATCGAGCATCCCGCCGGTGCCGAATGTGGCCTTGGCCTGTCCGGGCATGGTGCAGGACTGGCCCATGAGCGATGCCTGCTGGTCCCCGGCGATACCGGCAAGGGGAGGACTGCCCGCGAGAGCGCTGGCTGCGCCGAATGCGCCGGAGGAGTCGACGATCTGGGGAAGCACCGCTTCAGGAATCCGGAGCGCCTCCAAGAGAGCCGGATCCCATCCGGAGCCGTCGGTGTGCAGCAATCCGGTGACCGCCGCGTTCGAGGGATCGGTCGCGTGCACCGATCCGCCCGAGAGCACCCACGCCGCCCACGTGTCGATGGTCCCGAAACACAGTTCGCCGGCCTCGGCTCGAGTCCGTTCGGCGTCGGCCATGTCCAGCAGGAATGCCAGCTTCGATGCCGATGTGTTCGGCGCGACCCGCAGTCCTTGGGCCCGGAGGCCGAGGCACATGCCGACCGTTCGCAGGTCCTGCCAACTGACGGCGGGCCCGAGTGGTTCTCCAGTGGACCGGTCCCAGAGGACGGTCGTGGCCCGTTGGTTGGTGATCCCGACTGCGTCCACCGCGCCGGCTTCGGCCACCGTGGCTCGAGAGACGTCGAGGATGGCGCCG
>JAHWKP010000020.1 GCA_019347775.1 Actinomycetota bacterium
TCCGATCTGGACGCATACCCCGGCGAACGCGCCATGGTCGGCGAAGTGAACCTCGCGTCGGCCGGACTGTTGGCGCCGTATTACGGCCAAGGCGACGAGCTACACATGGTGTTCAACTTTTCGCTGCTGCGGGCCAAGTGGGATCCCGACCGTTGGGCCGAATTGATCGCTGACTCCGAGGCGGCGCTGGCTCCCTCGGAGGCCTGGCCGGTATGGGTCCTGTCGAACCACGACACTCCGCGACATCGCACGCGCTATGGCGGGTCCGGCCAACGAGCGCGGGTTGCCGCCACCGTCTTGCTGACTTTGCGGGGCACGCCGTTCCTCTACGCCGGTGAGGAGCTCGGCCTCGAAGACGCCGAGATCCCGGCTGGGAGGCGGGTCGACCCCGGCGGACGCGACGGTTGCCGCGCTCCCATCCCGTGGACGGGGGAATCGGACCACGGCTGGAGCGGACCGCCGTGGCTGCCCTGGCCGCCCACTCCTCGGATCCGCAACGTCGATGCCCTTCGGTCGGACAACGATTCCATCCTCCACCTCTACCGTCGCCTGGTCGCGGCTCGGGCTGGCTCGCCGGCGCTGCAGCTTGGAGAGTGGCGGCTGCTCGACGCACCGCCGGGAGTGCTCGCCTACGAACGCCGGCACGAGGGCGATACGCGGCGAGTGGCCGCCAACTTCGACGAGCAGAACCTCACCGTGCTCGAGCATGAAGGTTGGACCGTCGACGTGGCTACCGACCGTGCTCGCGAGCAAGCTCCGTGGGACGGTCAGCTCGGGGCGACGGAGGCCGTAGTCCTGCGTCCGGCATGAATGCGCCAAGCTCTGTGGGTGGCCACGACCGATACCGCCACCATCACGATGAACCCCGCCGCGTCGACCGAGCGCGTCCAGCTCGACCAGACGTCGTGGGTCGACGTCGCCCGCGGGTGGCTACAGGGATCCGACGAGCTGTTCGAGGCGCTTCTTACCGGAGTGAAATGGCAGACGAGCCGGCTCTTTCGTTACGACCACTGGGTGGAGGAGCGCAGGCTTGGCTCGTTCTGGACCCGCGGAAACCCCCTGCCCCATCCAGCCCTGGCTCCGATCCACAAGGCCCTACAGCGCGACTACGGCGTGCAGTTCAACTCGTTCGGGCTGATCCAGTACCGCGACGGCAGTGACGGCCAGGCCTTTCACAGTGACACCGACATGCGCTGGCTCGACGACACGATCGTCGCCATCCTGACGTTGGGTCAGCGACGCCCGTGGTTGTTGAGACCACGGCGGAATCGTTATGACCACGGCCCGGGCCGCGGTGCCACACACGACCTTGCGCCCGGTAGCGGCGACCTGATCGTGATGGGCGGCCGCTGCCAGGCCGACTGGCAGCACTCGGTCGCGTACCAACCCGGTAGGGCGCTGGGGACCCGCATCTCTTTGCAGTGGCGCCATGCGCGGCGCACCGGCCGCCCCTTCCAGGGCGGCTCCTACCGCGACCCCCGCAACTACAGCCGGGGATAGAGGAACGGCGCTACTCGCCGCCCTCGAACTTGAAGGACACGCTCAGCTTCGTGCGGTAGGTCACGGCGCCGCCGTCACCGATGTCGAGGTCCTGCCTGATGACTTCGGCGACCCGAAGATCCCTAAGGGTCTTGCTGGCCTTCTTCACCGCGCCGGCCGCCGCGTCCTCCCACGACTTGTCGCTGGTTCCGATCAGCTCGATGACCTTGTAGACGCTCAAATCGCTCACACCTCCGTATCGGGCAGCCCGTCTGGCTTCCTCGACGCACAGTCTGCCCTCGTCGCCGATAGCCCGCGTCGGGCATCATGCTGCGATGCGACGAATGGTTCTCGCCGTGCTGGTAGCCGGTCTGGTCGGAGCGGCGGCGTGCGGAGACGACGAGGTTGCCGACACCGTGACCACGACGACATCAACCGCGCAAAGCCCGCCCGCTGTCGATACGACGACCCCGGCTCCGGCTCCGGAGACCCAGTCGCTTCAGTCCTGTCCCGGCGCTAGCGGCAACAGCCCCGCCACCTTTGACGGCGGGAGCGGCACCTACGCGGCCTTCATTGTCGAGTTCATCGCCGCTGACATTCCCCTCAGCTTCGACGTCGTGCAGTGGATGACCGGAGAAGCGGCCCGGGAGGCCTATCGCGAAGATCACCCCGAGGACCCCGAAGGTCCGCCGAACGACTACTACGTGCGCAACCAGTCGACCAAGACCCGTGACGCCGACGTGAGATCCGACGCAAAGGTGTGGTTGGTGAAAATGGAAGAGGACAGCGACGCCGATGTCGACCGGGCGACGTTCGAAGAGCTGAGCTCCTACAACGAGAACTCCGAAGGCGGGTCCTTCCACATCTTCTGGCTGACCTTCGAGAACGACAAGATCGTCGAGATCTGCGAGCAGTTCCGCCCCTAGCCCTCGCCGAGCCGGGCGGGAGCGATCCCAGCCCTGCGCCGCTCAGCCGCCGAGGAACTCGCCGATTCGCTCCGCCATCGCGACCGGTACCTCGAACATGGGGAAGTGACTCCGGGCGTCGAGGCGCTCAACGGCGAACCACGGGTGCGACGCCGCGAACCTCTGTTGGGCGCCGAGAAAACCCTCGTCTGCGGGCTGGGCGTAGAGGTGAAGCGTGGGCGGCGGCGACTCCAAAGCAGCTATGGCTTCCAAGGGCGAGGGGTCGCGGCGAAAGGCGCCGCCGATCTCCCTCGCGGCGCGGGCCCACATGTCATCGTCCGCCTTCCGCATCGCCGCCACGTAGTCGCTCAACTCCGGAATGTCCAGATCGGCGACCCACATGTCGGTGACCTGGTCGACCACATGCCGCGTCTGGCCCGGCGTAGCCATAGCCTGCAGGGCACCGAGAAACGGTGGTGGGGCACCGGTGACCATCCAGTCGATCAGCACCAGCTCCGGCACCCGCGTGGCTCCGAGGCGGCGGCGGAGCTCTATAGCGACCCATCCGGCGTGGGCGGCCGCGACGGGGACGATCGCCTCGGCCTCGGCATGGGCGATGACCTCGGCGGCGTCGTCGACCAGCTCGGTGGTGCCGAAGTCCGCGTCGGAGGACTTCGATTCACCGTGGCCACGCCAATCCAACGAGAGGCATCGCATTCGGTCGTCCAGTTGCTCCCGCAGCGGATCGAAGAGCGTTCGAGGGCCACACCACCCCGGCAAGAAGAGAAGAGTGGTCTGGCCATCGCCCTTGTCGTCGTAGGCGATGCCGGTCGGCGTCAAGGAACTCATGAGATGCCCTCACTTTCGAGTACGGATCGGATCAGCCCGATCACGGTGTCGGGTATGGCCCTGCGGCTCGCTCCGCGATCGGAGAGCTGCTTCCAAAACGGGAAGTCGCAGAACACGAGCAGCAGCTGCGAGGCGGTGCGGCTGACCTCTCGGTCCCCGAGGCAGGCCGCGACCAGCACGGCGAGGCCCTCTTCCTGGATGCGAACGACGTCATCGATCGCCGGTATCAGGTCTCGTTCACGGCGGGCGGCGTGCAACCATGCCTCGCCCCGGGCGTAGCAATGACAAGAGTCACGCACGAGGACCGCGAATCGGTCGCCCACGCCGGCCGCGTCGGCGAATTTCTGGTGAGCCTCCTCGAGAGTGGGCGGCCGAGCGATGTCGAAGACCGCCTTAGCGCATGCCGGGATGATCTCGGCCAGCGACGGAAAGTGGCGGTACACGGTCGCCGGTGCGACACCCGCCTCATCGGCGATGTCTTCCCAACTCGTGGCCAGGACTCCCCGCTCCGCGTGAAGCGCGGTGGCCGCATCAACGATGCGCTGTCGGGTCTCAACCACTGAGGCAGCTCGAGTCGCCATGTTGTAGCGGCGGGGACTCATCATATTCGTGAGAGAATTCGGATAACGGAATCTTTACTCCGAGCGTGATCCTGGGTCAAGCAGTTCGACCGTCCAGTTCCGGCCTTAGGTCGCTATGCAGGTATCAAGCCTCTTCCCACTCCTCGAGCTCGCGGCCCTTCGTCTCGGGCAGGAACCCGAACAGCGCGCTGACGACTCCGGCCGGCGCGAACAGCGCCAACGCCGCCACGCCGAAATCCTCGAGGGCATCGGCTATCGCACCGAATGCCGTTAGCCCTACCACCGCGCCGAGCACGCCTGCAGCCACCATCCAACCCGCCGCGGTCGCCCGAACCTCGGTGGGGAACAGCTCGGCGGTCAAGGCCCCGACGGCCGGGGCGAACATGGCGCCAGTGGCCACCGCCATCAGGTAGCCGCCCACGAGGGCGGGCTCTGACCCGCTGTAAGTGATTGCCCCCGCGGCGGCAGTAAGGACCATGGCCACGCCACCCGCGCCTCGCCTGCCGACGGTGTCGGCGGCCCATCGTCCGGCCAGGAGACCAGCCAGACCGGTCAGGCCGGCAACGACGACCATCGTCGCGGTCGCCGCGGCGGAGAGACCGACGACGTTCTCGGCGAAGAGAAAGAAGAAGCTGTTGGCGGGCCCGGTGACTACAGCCATGGCGAACACGATCAAGGAGAGGATCAGCAGTCGGCGGCGGAACGGCGGAGCCACTGCGCCCAGGACGGGCAGCGGCCTCTCTTCTGCGACCTGTACGGCGCGATAGCGATCGGGTTCGGCGACTCTCCGGGCCGCGAAAGGCACGAGCACCAGCGGCACGAGCGCCAGGGCGAACACGCCCCGGAAGCCCAGCGGTTCAGCCGCGAATCCGCGTGTGACCGCGATGAGTCCGGCGCCGATCCCATAGGACGCGGCTATCAGCGCCACCGCCTTGGCCCGGTCGGCGGCTCCGGTCTGTTCGGCCGCGCTCACACTCGCGATCGTGTCGGTTGCGGTCAGCAGCGGGCGGCTCATGGCGAAGAGGGCGACGAACCACCAGTAGGTGGGGCTCAGCGCCGCCGACGCGGTTACGAGCAGGCCGGCCCCGCAGAACCAGAGCAGGGTCCGACGCCGTCCCACGCGGTCGGCCATCCCGGCGAGCGGCAAGCTCAGCATCGAGGCCAGGCGGATGATCCCTAGCCCCACGCCGAGGGCGGTCCCGGAGAGCCCGGCCTGCTCGGCGATGGTTTCCCCTGTACCCGAGTGGCCGAATCCGGAGGCCACGTCACCCAGCGCGGCGACCGCGCCGAACTGGCCGAAGCCGGCGGCGGCGGTGAGGACTCCGATGCTCACGACCGGCGCCGTGAACCACCCGTGGAGGTGGATGTCCCGATGGTCTTCGGTCATGGCTGAGACCCTCCCGTCAGGGCCGAGGATCCCCCTGGAGCAGGAACGGAAGGACCAACTCCACCAACTCATGGGGCCGGGTGTTGGTGATGGTGTGGCTCGCGCCCGGAAGCACGACGAGCCGCCCGTCGCGGAGCAGACTCGTCGCCTCCTGGGCCCAGCGTTGCGGGACGATCGGATCCAACTCGCCCCGCACGACCAGGGTTGGAGCATCGATTCGCGGCAGCACGTCCTCGATGCGGTGGCGCACGCAGTGACGGAAAGTCTTCAGCAGCACCTTCGGACCGGCATCCCGCCAGTCCTTCATCGTCACGTCCGCCTGGGTCGATCCCTCCAACCTTCCGTTGCGAATCCATCTCACGACTTGATGGGCGTAGCTCCGAGCAAGAGGGTCGGTGGTCGGACCCTGCAGTACGAGCCGATCAACCCGCTCTGGATGTCGGGCCGCGACCTCGGCCGCGATCTGGCATCCGAAGGAGTTGCCGAGAAGGTTGGCGGAGCGCAGACCGATGGCATCCATCCACGCCGCGAGGGCATCGGCCAGCTCATGGGTCGCCAGGACGTGGTCGGCATTGTCGCTGCGTCCGTGGCCAGGTAGGTCTGGTGAGTAAACGGGCATGTGCGGCGCGAACGCCTCCGCCGACGGGGCCATGTTCCGGCTCGATACCGCGACACCGTGTACGAGGACGATGGGAGGTCGTTGCGGGGGCGCCAAGTTGAGTTCTTGGCGGGCGTGGATACGCAGCCCGTGCACTTCGGTCCACGTGGTTTCCAGCTCCACGCTCATTGCCGGCCGGCTCCGTCGTCCCAGGAAACGGCGTATTTGTTCCCGGCCTTGGCGATGAACTGGTCGAGTTGCTCCTCGATGAGCGGACTGGGCATCAGCCGTCGCTCGGCGATCTTTCGGGCCTCCGTGTGGTAGCGGGAGAACTGGGCGTAGTCCATCGGAAACTCGTCCGCGTCTGCGCCGACGAAACGGCCGTGGTGCAGCGCGTAGTCGAAGATCGACTCCCATTCGGTCGCGGTCGGAAGTCCGACCGCCTCCACGCCGTGGTTCATCATCATGAGGCGGATGTCGCGGTACGGCTCGACCTTGTCGAGGTATTGGCGGATGGTGCGCAGCGATCGCTCCATGTTGAACTCGAGCCAGAAGGGCACGGAGCCCGTGCGGAGCGCCCACCACGGCTCCATGACTATGAACTGCTCGACCAGGAGCCGCGCCGCGTCGATCCCGCGCTGCGCGTACCACCACCGGTAGAGATCGGCGACGAAAGGACTGAGGTCCTCGGGCTCGGTGTAGACGATGCGGCGCACCCGGTACCCGCGCCGGCGGGCCATGCGCTCGATGTCCTGCATGAGTTCCGGCTCGAAGCCCCACTCAGCCTCGGGGCTCTCTCCGTCCGGCTCGGGCGAGTCCCATCGCCGGCGGTGTGACTCCTCCCGTTCGAGGTAGGCCTCCACCCGCTCACTGCCGTGGAGGAACTCTTCTTCCGTAGCCCCACCGAGTGCCCCGTGCTGGAAGACGTGCCGGTCGCCAACCTGGGTCGTCGGCCACGTGCGCCGGCAGTCGAACACGAAGATCGTTCCGCCGGGCGGCAGCCGCTCTTCGAGGAAGCGGGTGTAGCCGTCACCCAGACGGCGCCGCTTCACCCGGAAATACGTCATGGTCCGCACCATGATCCGGTCCTGATTGGCGTCGTGCATGTGGTGAAGCTGCAGGTCCGGGTTGGCGTCGAGCAGGGCGCGCCCCGGGTCCTTCCCGATCTCCAGCGCCTCCTTCGGCTCGTCGGGATGGACGGGCTGGCGAACCGGTATGAGGAACGTCTGTGGTAGCCACGGCATCCCCATGGCGCAGCACAGATGCACGCCCGCCCCGTTGGAAGAGCCGATGGCCACCGCCGGGTACTCGCGCTCCGGGTACTCGCGGCCGACCCACTCCGACAATTCCTCCATGGAAATGTCGCCCATCGTGTCTGGCCGTATGGATTCGTTCCAACCACTGAAGAGATAGAGGGAGCGACGCAGCGGCTTCGGCAGCACGTTCCCCCACGCCGCCGGCACCTTCAGCAGGGGACTGAGTCCTAGGGCCGGAAAGTCCCGACCGTGCAGGAACCGGGCCGTGGCCCGGACCATGGCCGTCGACGAGTCGAAGTTGGCTATGAACTTAGGGGGCCGTTGCAGGAGCTTCGGACGCATCTTCTCCTAGCGAGGCCTTCATCGGTCAACCCCAAGCGGGCAAACGCTGGCCTCTCTCTAATGAGTCCTACCCAGATGCGAGGAAGTGACCGCCGTCGCGCACGGCGAAGCATGAGAACGCGAGCTTTCGGGTCGCGTGCCTCACTGGCGACGGGCGAGAAGGTAACAGCGGCGGCTCTGGGCTTCGACGTCGGGCCACGGTTCCCGCTCCGTACGCGACATCGTGGTGAACCGTGCCGCGGTCAGGCCAGTCTCGACGTCGCCGGGGTCGAGAAAGTGGAAATCGAGATCGACGTTGTGTCCCCACCAGTCGTCGAGATGCCTGACCGAACCCGGTGGCTGATCACTCGTGCTCACGTGAAACGAGACCAGCAACCACCCGCCTGGTGCTATCGCCCTCGACAACTCGGCGTACGCCGCAGACCGCTCCGTCGGGGCGAGATGAATGAGCGAATAAGGCGCGACGGCACCGGACCACGCCCCGTCCTCCTCGCGCAGATCAGTGAGGCTGGCGAGCCGGAATGCGAGGCGGGGATAGCGGCGCCGTGCGACGGCGATCATTCCCGGCGACGGGTCAACGCCGACGACATCGAGGCCGAGATCGGCGAGATGTTTGGTTACGTGGCCTGGGCCGCAACCGACGTCGCCCACCTTGGCACCCGCGCCGACCAGCTCGGCGAGGCAGGCGTACAGCGCCCGATCGATCGGCTTGTCGTCCAGCTCGTCACCGACCTCCTGGGCGTAGCGGTCTGCAACGGCGTCGTAGCTGGCGACGACGCGATCTCTTTGTGTCGCGCGACCGGCCTCCGTCAACTCGTACGCGGTGCTCCGATCGGCGTCCTTCGTCTTGCGAACGACACCCGCCGGTTCCACCCGACCCCTTTCGTACGCTTAGTGATTCAAGTGTACGTAAGTGGGCTGCCTGGCGGGTCGCAGAGGACACCGGTCCCCTTCAGGCGGGAACCGCCCCACTGCGGCTATCTCACCGCTGATCGCCTCAGGAAATCGGCCAGGCCGGGCCAGGGAGTGCGATTCTCGGATATCCGCGCTGAGTATTCCCCGCCCGGGCGCCGCTTGGCTAAGCGGGCGCGGTGGACGCGACCAGCGGCCACGGCCGCTCCTGCTCCACGGCGCGCGCCAGGTCGAAGAGCAATGCGTCCTCGTGGTGGCGGCCGATGATCTGCATCCCCACCGGTAGTCCCTCCACGTGGTCCACCGGAATCGAGACGGCGGGGTTGCCGGTGACGTTGGCGGGGATGGTCAGGCCGCCCATGCCGACCAGATCCGGGAACTTCGCTGACACGGAGTCGAGCAACTTGGACGGCAGCTTCGGCGCAACCGACCCGGCCAGACGGGTTCCGAATAGGGTGCCCCGGAAGAGGTACTTGGCGATCGGGCTCGACTTCGCCCAGTCGATGAACCTCGACTCGCTACTGCTCATCGGCGCCGTCGCGGGAAATGCCGGTCCGGGATTTGTGGAGGTGATGATGAAGTCGACCTCGTCGAAGGCCTCGGCCATCGCCTCGTTTGCCTTGACCCGGAGCGCCTCGGCCGCGGCCGCGGTGTGCAGGTTGTAGACGGACTGCGACAGAAAGAGACCGATGGCGACTTCTTCGGTCAGGTCGGGAGCGCAGGACGGCCATCTGTCGCCGAGGTCCGCGAGCAACGTCGTCAGGTTGCCCATCATCCATTGAGCGGACAGTGTCGGCATTTCGATGGTGCGGTCGACTGGCCGCAGTTCGACATCTGCGACCAGCGCGGCGGCCGACTCGCGGACCGCGGTCTCCACCCGCGGGTCGACCTCGACCCCCAGGCGGGGGTCCACCATGACCTTGCGACCCCGGAGATCGAAGGTGCCCAGGTTGCGCTCCCACGAGCCAGGCTGCGCCTTCGGCAGCGATGAGGGATCGCGTCCGTCGTACCCGGCGCACACGTCGAAGTAGCGGGCCACGTCGCGGACCGACCGGGCGAGACAACCAAGAACGACCGTGTTCGGGCGCATGTAGGCGCGGGGGCCCCGAGGGATGCGGCCGTAGGTGCCCTTCATCCCGAGCAGCCCGTTGTATCCCGCCGGGATGCGAATCGAGCCGCCGCCGTCACCGCCGGTGGCGATCGACACCAATCCACCCGCCACCGCGGCCGCGCTGCCGCCAGAGGAGCCGCCCGCGGTGCGGCCGTGTTGCCACGGGTTGTGGGTGACGCCGTTCAGCTTGGTGACGCTGATGTTGAGTCCCCCGAACTCACTGGCCGTGGTGAGCCCCACCGGGTTGGCCCCGCCGTCACCGGTCAGCCGCTCGACCACCGTGGCGCTATGGGAGGCCTTGCGATCGGCGAACACCGACGAAGCCTCCGTCGCCGGCCACCCGGCCACGTGCTCCAGCTCCTTGATGCCGACCGGGACACCGCCGAAGGGCAACGACACGTCGGACTTTTTGGCGCGGTCTGTGGCCCGTTCCGCGTCGAGAAACGAGAAGCAGTTCAGCTCCGACACCTCGATGGCGGCCAATGTCGCTTCAAGTTCTTCGAGCGGTGAGCGCTCGCCTCTACGGAAAGCGTCGACGAGGGAGCACGCGTCCCCCGCCCAGGGGTAATCGACCATCCCGCACCCTACGGGCGGGCAACTCGCGGACCCCCGCGAAGCCGCCGCAGAGTCGGCTCGCGCCCGGTGGCGGGATGTAAAAACCGAAGCTCAGCTGTCGGTCAAGATGCGGCGGAACTCCTCAGCCACCAACGACCGGAGCCGGTCCAGCGCCGGACGCGAAGCCAAAGGTCGCCGGCGACTCCTCGGCTTCAATTCGCTGAGCGGCGCCTCGAACCGGCGCGACAGCCGTGGTGGAAGCCGGTTGTTCGCGGTGCGGTAATCCACTACGGCCGACCAGAGGTCGAGGGCGCGACCCCGGCGACCTTCGAGGAGGGCGAGCCGAGCGAGCGTCGTGGCGACATGCAACTGGTCGGTCGCCCACCCGATCCGCTCCACACCTTCCGTCGCCAGCAGGTCCGAGCGTGCGCCGGCGGCGTCGCCGAGGGCGATGCGAACCCTCGCCCGGTCCACGTGAGAGCGGCTCCGGTCGACGACTTCGGAGGTCGCCCCGCCCGCGGCCAAGGCCTCGTCGAGCACCGCCGCGGATTCGTCGAACCTGCCGAGTTCAGCAAGTAGGGCGGCTCGTCGCCGGTGGGCCACGGGGAGAGCCTGGTTCCCCTGCTCTGTATAGACGTCGAGTGCATTCGTGATCAGTTGCAACGCTTGCTCGAGGTCATCGTCGAAGATGGCGAGCTCGGTCGTCAGGTCACTCGCGGCCCATTCGTCGACGCCGTCGACCTCGGCGAGCGCCCGCTCCAGGCCTAGTCGAGCTCCGCCAGGGTCGTCGTGCGCCGCCAAGAACCGAGCCACCGCTGCCAGGGCGATGGCGTGGGAGCGCGGCGACGACTCTCCGTAACTCAGGGCCACCTGGCGGTGAAGTTCCTCGGCGAGCTCCAGATCACCATCGTCCTCGGCGAGCCGTGCCCGGCGGGCCAGGAGACCGGCGCGTACACCAACGTCGCTCCGGTCCAGATCGTCTAGGTCGTCCAGCACGCGAAGGGCGCGGTCGAGGGCGTCCCTCGCCGCGTCGATGTCCCCGTGAAGCATGGCGACATCGGCCAGCCGTCCCTGGAAGTGGGCTTCCCATTTCGCCTCGCCGGCGGCTTGAGTGAATTCGATTCCTTCGGCGACGGCGCGGCGAACGAGCTCTACGTCTCCGAGCGCGTCCGCGGCCTTCTCCCTGGCGATCAGGGCAAAGATGAGCTCGCCTTCTCCGGCGCGGGCCAGTGCCACGGCCTTTTCGGAAAGGACCAGCGCCTCCTGGGGACGGCCCATGACCACGAGGAAGTTCGTTTCCACCAGGTAGTGAGCTGTCAGATCCGAGTCGCCGGCATCCTCCAAAAGTGTTCGTGCGTCCTGGTGAAGCCTGACCGCTGCGTCGTTGTCGCCCTTCAGGTTGTTGGCCCAGGCCAGGCCCCGCAGGCCATCGGCCTGCTCGGCCACCGACAGGCTTTCCGAGTGCGTAAGCGCTTCGGTGAAGGCCTCGACCGCCGGCTCCGCGAGAGAGACGTGAAAGCAGGCCCAGCCGATCCCGACGGCGGCTAGCGCCTGTCGGTGCCGGTCGCCCGCCGAAGCGGCCAGCTCGCGCGACGCCTCGTAGCGCTCCCGGGCGCCCGCGGGGTCGCTTTGGTCCCAGGCCAGCGCGCCCGCCGCGTATAAGGCGTCCATTCGTGCGGTCACCGGCAGATTCGGGTGACGCAGAGCCCGGTCGAGCGCCTGCCTGCCCTCGGCGTACTTTCGGCTCCTCTGCCAGTACCAGCTGAGTGACGCGGCAAACGCCGCGGTTTCCGGGCGTCCGGTCGCCAGACCCCACTCCAGCGCGCTCCGAATGTTCGCAATCTCCGAGTCCAAGACCTCCAACCAGGCGGCGCGATCGTCAGTCGCTTCTTCCGCCGCAGTAGCTAAATCGACGTAGCAGTCGAAGTGCCGGTCGCGGATCCGCCGGAGCCGACCGTTGACGGGCGCGCCGCGGTCGCTCGCGGCACCCACCCTGCCGTTAGCCGCTGAAACCCGGCTGAAGGACGCCGGAGGCGGCCGGTTCTCTCACGCTCCGGCCGAGACGGACAGCTGCTGCCAGCCGTACTGCCGGATCGTTTCCAGCAACCAGTAGCGGTCGACGCTGCCCTTGGACCGCCGGATGACGAGCGAGCGGTCGACAAGTTGGGCAAGGAGGGGCGCTACGTCGGCTTCGGCAATTCCGTCGCCAGCGCAGACCCGCTCGGCCCGGCTCAACGCAAAGCCGTCCGTGAACACGGCCAGCCGCTCCAGGAGCTCGCGCTCGGCTTCGCTCAAGAGCTCGACGCTCCAGCTGACCGTCCCCCGCAACGTGCGGTGACGGTCCACGGCGGTTCGCGGTCCTGCCGCCAGGAATCCGAGTGCATCGTCCAACCGGGTCGAAAGTTCCTCGAGGCCGAAGGCCCGGGACTGGGCGGCCGCCAGTTCGATGGCCAGCGGCATCCCGTCGAGCTTCCGGCAGATCCGGGCGACGGTGCCCGCCGTCTCGGCCGAGAGTACGAACCCCGGATCGTGGTCGCTGACCCGTTCGGCAAAGAGCCGGACGGCGTCGGACGCGGCGATCGCGTCGATGGGGTCGTTTTCGTTGGGGAGACCGAGCGGCGCCAGCGGCACGAGGCACTCGCCGCTCACGCCCAAGGAAACCTGGCTGGTCGCAAGAACGTGAAAGCCGGAAACCTCCGAGAGGAGCCGCTGGACAAGTACTGCACACGCGTCAACGACGTGTTCGCAATTGTCGATGACCAGCAAGAGGCGGGGTTCCGCCGCGACCCCACTCGTCACCGCCGCAGCCAGTTCTTGTGGCGACAGCGCGCCGGCACCCTCAAGTCCGATCGCCTCCGCCACTGCCGCCAGCACCCGGTCGGGATCCTCTGGTGCGAGGTCGGCGAAGCGAACGCTTCCGTCCTGCGCCGCCCTGGCTGCGACCTCGACCGCCAGCCTGGTCTTACCGGACCCGCCCGGGCCGGTAATCGTCACCAGCCGAGCGCGCTGCAGTCTTTCCAGGACCGCGGCCCGCTCGGTTTCGCGACCGATGAAGCTGGTGAGCGGTACCGGCGGCGGACGGCCGGACGCGCCCGGCGCGGGGAGGTCCGGATAAGGCGACTCCGACCCGTCCTCTAATTCCGCCCCTTGGAGGACAATTCGGTCGTGCAGCTCCTGCAGGGGTGGACTGGGGACGATCCCGAGCTCCTCGCCAAGGTCGCTCCGAAGGCGGGAAAAGGCCGACAGTGCGTCGGCCTGCCGCCCTGAACGGTAAAGGGCCAGCATCAGCTGGCCGCATAGGCGCTCGTCAGTCGGGTGACCGCGTACGAGCGCCTCGAGCTCGCCCAGCAATTCGCGGTGGTGACCGAGCGCAAGCCGGGCATCGACGTGGTCGGCGGTCGCGCTCACCCGCAGCGCCTCGAGCCGGGCCGCCTCACGCTCGGCAAACGGTTCGTACACGAAGTCCGCGAAGGCGTTCCCCCGCCACAACGCCGCGGCGTCGGCGAACAACTCGTGGGCCCGCCGAGCGTCGCCGGCGGCCAGCTCCTCGCGACCTTGACGGGCGAGATGTTCGAATCTGGCGGTATCCAGAGCTTCCCCGGCGCGCAGCACATAGCCCGGAGGCTTGGTTTCCAGCCGAGACCGCTCCGATCCGAGGGATCGGCGAAGCGCGGAGATATGGACCTGGAGCGTGTTCGCTGCCGTCGCCGGCGCCCCGCCCGGCCAGAGTGCCTCGATGAGGTCGTCGATCGAGACGACCCTGTCAGCGTGAACCAGTAGCGCTGTGAGCAACGTGCGCTGTTTCACGCCTCCGCAGTCCACCGTGACCCCGTTCACGATGACCTCGAGCGGACCGAGAACCCGGAACTCTATGTCGGTCACTTCCTGACAGTCTACGAACGAGGGTCCCTGGAGGCCTGGAGTTTCAGCGACGCTTCAGGTTGGCTACCCCGTGACGGCCGGGGACCTCGTGCGCTCCTGTTCAGTTCGGCTTCAGCCAGTCTTCAGCGGCGCTTGCACCTTGGCGGCATGACTACGTATCTGAAGAAGAGCCCATCGACCAGGCCGGTCCGAGTCTTCCGGCTGGTTGTCCTCGCCACCATCCTTACGGCGCTGGCGGCACCAGTAGCGCCGGCGTCTGCGAGCCCGCCTGCGCAGACCAAGCTCATCGCCGCAGCCGGGACGGCGGAGGCGAAGTTCGGGACCTCGGTCTCGATCGACGGAAATACGGCAGTGGTCGGGGGACCAGACGAAGGCGGGATGGGCGCGGCGTACGTCTTTACGCGGAGAGGAGGCGTCTGGACCGAGGAGGCCACGCTCGTCTCCCCCGTCCGCGCCGACGGGGAGAAGTTCGGTTACGACGTCGCCATCTCCGGCGACACGATCGTCGTCGGGGCGCCCAGTGCCGAACAGACGAAGCCCATCGGCGAACCGGGCGTGGCCTACGTCTTCGTTCGGACGCCACGCGGATGGTCGCAGCAGGCAAAGCTGGCCCCTTCCGACGGCAAGACAGACGACGCCTTCGGATTCGGCGTCGCCATCTCGGGTGACACCATCCTGATTGGCGCCAACCGCGGGACTGTCCTGCCGAGCATCGACTCGGGCGCGGCGTACGTGTTCACCCGCGCAGGCAATTCATGGAGCGAGCAAGCCAAGCTGACGCCTGCCAACGGCGCCCCCGATGACAACTTCGGATTCTCGGTCGCCCTTTCCGGTGACACCGCTGTGGTGGGCATGCCGAGGGGGGAGGTCGGCGGGGCCCTTGGCCAGGGGTCGGCGCGCGTGTTCATACGCCGTGGATCGGCATGGACCGAGCAGGCCACGCTCACCGCGGCCGACGCGTTGCCCGGGGACTGGGTTGGGGTGTCAACATCGATCTTCGGCGACACCGTGGTGATCGGTGCCTCTGGCCAGAACTCGGCCTACGTGTTCACCCGTCAGGGCGAAGCGTGGACGCAGGCGGCGAAGCTGACCGCACCGGATGGAACCGCGGGCGACCAATTCGGCCACTCCGTGACCGCTACGGATGAGCACGTCGCGGTCGGAGCCCATACCGATGACGGCGGCTCGGTTTACGTGTTCAGTCGGGAATCCGGCTGGGGACCCCCGACCAAGCTCAGGGCCGAGGGCGGGCTCTTCGGCGTGTCGGTGTGGATGTCCGGCTCCACGCTGATCTCAGGGGCGAGCTTCATGGCCGTCGACGGCAAGAGGGCGCAAGGCGCGGCCTATGTGTTCGACCTCGGGCAGCAGTCGTGAAGCAGGCGGGAGGACTGGGTCGGTCCTCGCTGCGCACGACGACCTATCCCAGACGAACCCATTCCGCCGGTTCACCTCGTCTTCAGGCGATCTTCAGCAGCGCTTGCACCCTTCAATCATGACTACGCACCTGAGAAGGAACACATCCGAATGGGCTCAAGTGATGCGCCGACTCGCGGTGCTCGCCGCAATCCCTGCTTTGGCCCTGGCGCTGCCCTCGTCGGTACGTGCAGATGAACCTGTGCGCTCGGGGACGATCGTGGGCGGTGTCGGGGAGACGCCGGCCAGCCTCTACGTCCGCGGGATGGAGGGGTGCGTCGGCGCCCCCACATGTGCCACTTGGCTCCAGAGCGCCTGTCACCCCGCTCTGGCTGGGTCAGACCCGGCGCTCCAAGCCGCCATCGTCGACGTGGGCGACCTGGCTGATGGCGTCACTGAACGAGTCCTCGAGCTGCGACGCGGGGTAGGGCTCAACTGGGGGCACTTCATCGTGCAGTTCTGGTACGA
>JAHWKP010000021.1 GCA_019347775.1 Actinomycetota bacterium
TCCGAAGGGAAGATATTTATGAGCACGGTCTTCTCGCTGTTCGTCTTGGTCCACTGCCTGCAGCTAGTCCGGAGCGCCGCCGGCTTCGCGGACGCTCAGTCAGCCGCTAAGCGCCCCGAAGATATGACCCCGCGGGAGGCCTTCTGGCTGGATCCGGGGGCTCTTCTCAAGCGGGATCACAAAGACTCGGAGCCACGCGCCAAACTGGGAGGGTGAGAACTTCCGAGGACAACGTCGACCCGGAGGTGAAGGAGACCGAGAAGATCTCCGAATCACCTCCCGAAGTAGAACTCGCCGCCGACCACCCTGGAGTCGCCGACCAGGCCTACCGCCAACGTCGGGCGGCCATCGCCGCCGTCGGCGAGGCCTACGAGTCCGGCCAGACGATCCCGGACGTCACCTACACCGACGAAGAGCAGGAGGTCTGGCGGGTGGTCTCGTCCGAACTGCGGGAGAAGCACCGTAAGTACGCGTGCGCCGAGTACCTCGATTCCTCGGAACGTCTCGACCTCCCGAAGGACCACGTGCCCCAGCTCGAGGACGTGTCCACCCGGCTGCAGAAATTGAGCGACTTCCGAATCGAGCCCGTGCCCGGTCTGGTGCCCACCCGGCGCTTCTACGGCTCACTCGCCGACCGGTGCTTCCTGTCCACGCAGTACATCCGCCACCACTCGGCGCCGTACTACACCCCCGAGCCCGACATCATCCACGAGGTCATCGGACACGCCAACACGCTCGCATCGCCGCGTATGGCCGACCTGTACTACGAGTCCGGCAAGGCCTCCCAGCGAGCCGAGTCCGACGCCGCCATGGACTTCTTCAGCCGGGTGTTCTGGTTCACCCTCGAATTCGGCGTGCTCTGGGAGGACGGCGAACTCCGCACTTACGGATCAGGGATCCTGTCGTCCTACGGCGAGATCGAGGAGTTCCGCAAGGCCGAGATCCGCGACTGGGACATCGGCGCCATGGGCCCCCAGGAATACGACATCACCCAGTTCCAGCCGCTGCTCTTCGCGGCCGCCCACTTCGACCAGATGGTCGAAGAGCTGGGCACCTTCTTCAGGGACTTCGACAACGAGACCCACCTGCGGTACGGAGCTCCGCGAGCCAAGTAGCTCGGCGGAGTGGGCTGCGACCTAGCTAGTGCCGGCCGCGGCGGCGGCCCATAGGTCGGCCACCGGCGGGCGACCTACGAAAGTCGCCGTCACCACACCGTCGGCGTCAGCCACGAGTGTCGCCGGGACGACCTCGATGCCGTATCGATCGTGCAGGTCACGGCGCGTCTGCCAGGGAACCTCTTCGTAGGCGACGCGCTCACTCTCCAAAGGCCGGGCTTTGGCAACCGTCTCGGCGCAGCTGTCGCACGTTGACGACGTGAACACGACCACGAGCTGCGGCTTCTCCGGCGAGGCGAAGTCCCGCCGGTCCAACTGCACCGGCAGGGTGAAGTTCCGGGGCTGAGTTGGAGCCTCTCCCATACCGGCCGACCGCCGGCGCTCCAAGAGCCAGGCCACCGCGACCGCCGCGACCACCAGTAGCGCCGCCAGCATCACCCGCTCCACGCCCCGATTCTCTCAACCCCGGCTGGAAGGGTCTACGGGAGGAAGGGGATGGCGAGGGTGGTGGACATGCCGGCTCGGCCGACCCGGTACATCGCCCTCTCGACCACGATCGGCCGATCCCCCTCCACCACCAACGCGGCCTCCAGCACCTCGGCGCCAGGCTCCCCCGAGCCGGCCGAAGCCAGGATGTCGTTGAGCTTGAAGCCCCGCCTTCCCAGCGGCGGCACGGTGAGGCCTCCGAGAGTGTCGAGAACCTGGGCGCTGCCGGCGCCGACGGCCGTGACCGTCACCTGGTTCGGCGCATCCGACGCGTTCTGCACGACGATCCACTCTTCGACCGCGCTGGTGGCCACCCCAGCCGCCAGTCCCCACCGCTGGGCGGGCTCAACCGCGCCCAACGTGCTCGCCAGACCGGCCCTACGCCCTGAGCCCTCGAGACCCCGCTCGATCACGACACCGACGTCGTTCAGAGACCGGAAGAGGGCGGAATGACCGATGCCCTCGGGAACCTGTACACCCGCCTCTTCCTCGGCGTTGACGGTCAGGGTCGTCCGCCCGTGGGCCGGCACCGGAATCTGCATCGGCTCGAAGATTCCGTCGTCGAGCACCATCTCGAGGTCGACCAACGCCTCCTCGCCGCCCGGGTTGTACAGGTGGTAGCGCTCTACCACGCCTCCACCGGCGACCCCTTCGGGGAACCTCCATGTCCTCGCCGTGGCGGCGGCACCGAGTCCGGCCACAATCCCGCGCTGTCCGGGCTCGTTGCGGCGGACGATCTTGCCCACCACCAGCCGGCCGCTACGCGCCACTACTGACGCGGAGACCGCCGCCTCGCGGCGGACGTGGTCACCCACGTTGACGGCGACCAACGCCCGGGGCGGGACGACCACACCTTGCAGGTCCGCCGGAACGGCTCGGCCCTCGGTGGATGCGAACGCCATGTCGACAATGGCCGGCGCCGGGAAGGGGTTGAACAGATGCAACAGCATCGAAGACGAGCGCGTGGTGGCGCCGTCGGCGAAGTACCACCGGCCTGAACCCGCGATCGCGCACGGACCGAGATCGAAACCGAGTGAACTGGCGATCCCCTGTTCGACAACCACGCCCCCGCCGTCGACCTCGACGGTGACAGCCACGTGCGGCGACTCGACCAACTCTTTCGGGTTCAGCACCAGACGGGTGTGCCCGTCGAGCGCGAAGCGCTCCTGGACTGCCGAGGGCGGCGTGGGTGCGCCGGGCGAGAAGGCCAGGACCGTGGCCAGGCCTTCGATCGGCTCAGCGTTGGTGTTGGCGATCACGACGGTGAGCTCGGCGTCGGCATCGTCCGACGTCGAACCACCCGGGCAGTACCACGTGGTGCTCGCCGAGCCCCCCGAGGGGGCGGCCACTGCCGGTCCGCGCTCGCCCCCGCGCATCGGATCTTCGGCCACGAGGAGTCGGTCGGTCGCCAATACGGCGACGAGAACGCCGACCACGGCCACGATCACTGGCGTACGCCTCACGGTCATATGGAGCCTCCGGCTCTGGACTTGCGCGCTGCTCGGCGGTTCCGCCAACTCGTCCATGCCCAATAGCCGGCGAAGCTCCAGACGGCCAGCTGAGCGAACACGATCGCCCAATGCCACAGCGGCGACCGATAGGAAAGCTCGGCCTCACCGCCGGCCTCGACATCCCAAACGTTGGCTATGCCGAAGGCGTCCTCCCGCGGCGCACCGCGATCCCCGACACTGAGCTCCCAGCCGGCGGAGGGGCTTTCAGCCAGCAGTAAGCGCGTGCCCGCCTCGAGGTCGCCATCGAAGCTGAAGGGAGCCGACCGATCGCCTTCGGGCAACGCGTCAATGGCACCGCTGAGGTCGGTTGCCGCCGCCTGCTCCAACCCTCCTTCGAGCACGGTGCCGCCCGGCAGGGCCGCCCTCGACGGCACCCAGGCTGCGTTCTCGAAGAGCACCACCGCGTCTTCGGTTTCGATCCGGCCCAAATCGACCTGACGATCGAGCGTGTCCAGCAGACCCTGAGGCCGGGCGACGGCCCGTGCGTCGGGCGCCGGTCGGCTGGCGACCGCGACGTATCGAACCGCCATAGGGGCCAGCATGCGCCCCACCTGGGTGGTGTCGCCCTCGCGCGCCAGCGCCAAGGCGTCCGCGATCCGGGCGGTATCACCCGGAGCTCCCGCGGGCCACAGCTCGGTGGCTTCGGGGGCACCGTTGCGAGAGAGCGTGTAGGCCACCCCGGGAAAGCCGCCCAGCCTCCAAGGGTGCCCGGGTATGGCGGCGGGATCGCCGAGCCAAAGGATGCGGAAGTCGCCCTGCTCCAGTCGGGCACCTTCGGTGACGAAGGCCAACGAGCCCTCCAGGTCGCGCTGGGGCTGGTCCCAGCGGCCGCCGAAGGTGGCGCCCAAGACCGGCAGTGACCCGAGCACGATGCCGAGGGCGGCCGCCGGCGGCGCGACCTGGCGCCAACCGAACCGGTAGGCAGGAAGGTCGAGTTCGAAGGCGAGCACGCCGAGACCGGCCGCGAACGCCAGGGCAATCGCCGACAGGGCGAGGGCGGGCTCGGGCGAAGCCATCGGGATGGGCACCCAACCTCGGGAGACGACCCAAGTGAGTATCCATCCGGCGACGGCCGCGCCCCAGGCAGCCGAAGCCCACCGCAATCTCCATGATCGCCCGATCACCAGCGGCAGGGCGCCCGCGACGAGCCAGGCCCATCCCGCCGGCGGCCCGCCGAGGGGGCCGGTCTCGAACCGCAGCAGGGAGTCGAAGGCGAACGGACCGATGACGGGGGGCGGCGAAAGCAGCATCGCCGCAGACCACGGCAGCAGCAGCCCGACCGCGACCACTACTGCTGCTAATCCGGTGACGACCATCCTGGCGGGCACGACGGCTTCTGTCCCGCCTAGAGCCGATCCGGCCCAGATGCCGAGCACGCCCACCGCCACGACTGGGAGGACCGCGGGGGCGAACGCGCCGGCGACGGCCAGCGCGATTCCCATCCCGATCGCCGTGTCGCGCGACGGCGCGTCGCCGTCGGCCACCTTCACCAACGCGGCCAGAACCCAGGGCAGCACCGCCCAGGCAACGAGCCCGCTCCATCGGCCCTGGGCCAACGCATTCCACGGGACCGGGATGGCCGCATAGGCGACCAGCACGGTGATCCGAGCCCGCGGCGAATCCAGAGAGCGGCCCAGGCGAGCGGCCCCCACGAGCCCGAGCGGTATGAGGCCCAGCACCGCGACCTTCTGCAACAGGCCCATGGCGCCCAGCAACAAGCTGCCCGCCACTCCGAGTAGCGCCAGCGCCGGCGGGGACGCTCCCTCACCGCCGATCCCTACGGCGCGCCACGCCGAGACGTAATGGCGCAGCAAAGTGAGCGGGCTTTCGGGTAGGCGGAGCTGCTCACCTACGGCGGCGAGCTCGCCCGACAACAGGCCGCGAGTGCCGAAGGCCAGGACGAGCCCGAGCACCAGGGCCGCCACCGTGATGGGCTCGGGCCGCACCGCGGCGGCAACGCCCCGGTTGGCGGCTTCCACGAGGCGGCCCTGATCGTCTCCCGTGAGGCGGTGCTCGCGGGCGAAGTCGTTCAGTCCCGCAGTCCCCCGCGATTGCAACCGCCGGGCCTCACCGTCGGTCATGGCCCGGCCGCGACGCACGGCCCGCTTGGCTTGCTTGAGACTGGCGCGGTTGTCCTTGTCCAAGTTCCACTTCCACGCGGCAATCACGTCGCCGGCGGCTCGAGGGCGTCCCGTCACCACGGCCGTGAGCATCCGGAAGAGCGTCACGACCAGCGCTTGGGGGAGCACGCGCAGCCGGTGCAGCGGCCCGTACATCTTCAGGGCGGCGCGTAGCGCGTGACGAAGGCGGAGAGCTTCCAGCTCACGCGAGCTCCTGACGCCCGGCGGTAGGCGGAGGTGTTCCTGGGCGGCCTCGCGGTGGCGCACTCGCGCTGCCGGCACCACGAGCACCCGGGCCCCCGCTACCTGCGCCCTCCAGGAGAGATCGACGTCCTCGCCGTAGAACACCATCGCTATGTCGAAGCCGCCGAGGCTGCGGAACAGGTCCGCTCTTACCAGCACGCAGCCGCTCGGGGCACAGAAGACGTCTCGGACCGCGTCGTGCTGCTCCTGGTCCAGCTCGCCCCGCTCGACGAGCGGCACGGGCATACCCATCTTGTCGGCGCTCATCCCGACCTGGAGCAGAACGCCCGGGTCGTCCCAGTCGACCAGTTTCGGCGCCACGATTCCGGCGTTCGAGCGGAACGCTTCTTCCACCAGCAGCCGTACCGCGTCGGGGTCGAGCGCCACATCGTCGTGGCAGAGCAGAAGGTGGGAGGCCCCTTCCACGACATCCAGGACGTCATTCGTGGCAGCGGCGTACCCGGGGTTGCGGCCGAGCCGCTTGACATATGCGCTCGGCAGCACTTCGGCGACCCGGCGGGTCGGGTCCTCCGAGCTGCCGGCGTCGAGTATGAGGACCGAGAGGTTGGGATAGTCCTGAGTCGCCAGGGTCCCGAGACATTCCTCCAGCCACGACCCGGGATTGTGGGTCACGACCACGGCCACCACTGCGGGGACGGTCGCCGCCTCCAACGGCGCAAGGGTGTCGGTGTCAGCCATCTAGGTCCTGGGTAAAGTGCTTGCAATAGTTAGCAACTGTGTTACTGTAGCTAGCAACAACCCAGCAACCCCTCATCCTCGCAAAGGAGCACATCAATGCCCACCATTCCCGCGATCCGTGAATTCACGGTTCCCTCGGCCGACAAGGCCCGCAGCAAGCTGACCGACGTCGCCTACGTGGGCGTCGGCGCCGCTGTGCTCACCGCTCAGCAGGTCCAGACCGCCCGCAAGGAGCTCCAGGAGCGCCTCGAGGACGGCTTCGCCAAGCTGATCAACCTGCGCCCCGAAGAGGTCCGAGCCGAGATTCGCGACTTCATCGACACCGACCTTCGGGCCCGTATCGACGAGTACGCCAAGGCCGGACGCGAGCGTCTGGGCAAGGACACCAAGCCCGCCCCCAAGACCAGCACAAAGGCTCCGGCCAGCAAGACCGCAGCCTAAGGAAACCCGGCCGGCGGACACAGGTGCGGCCGAAGGTCGCCTCGCTGTCTGACGGCCCGCATCGCCGAAGGCGATGCCAGAAGAAGGTTTTCAGTGGAAGACCGGGTGGCTCTGCCGCCCGGTCTTTCTCGTTCAAGCTCGCCGAGGAAGCTCTGCTTCCGAAGGCGAAAGGGTCTCGTGATAGTCGGCCTCGACGTTGACGGTCCACGTGTCGTGGCCGGCGTTGTCGAGGATGTTCTCGACCGAGAGCATGGCGGTGAGCATCGAGTGATCCTGGTTGTTGTACTTGTGCATCCCGTTGCGGCCGACCGGGTGCACATTGGGGGCGACCTCGCCTAGCCAGTCGCGCATGGTGGCGACGTGAGCCTTGTAGGCCGAGTCGTACATCGGATATGCCTTGGGCATCCGTACGACGTAGCCGGTCTCCACCGCTCCGGGCTTCACTAGTCTCAGCCGTTCGAGCTCGGCCGTGGCCTGCGCCACCAGGTCGTCGTCGGCTTTGGTCCACAGCGCGTCACCTTCGAAGCAGAAGTACTCGAGACCCAGACAGGTGCGGCCCTCCTTCACGAGATAGGGCGACCACGAGCCGAAGTTCTGGATCCGGCCCACCTCGACTCCGGGATCGTGGATGTAGATCCAGTTATCCGGGAAGCCGGCTTCCTCTGGGACGACGAGGGCGACGGTGAGGAAGTCGCGGTAGGACAGGCTCTTCGCCGCGGCCGCGACGTCGGGCGGCGGTGTTGGCTCCATCGACAACACCAGCTGCGATAGCGGCATCGACGACACGACGTCGGTCGCGTCGTAGCGGGTCGACGAGCCATCTCTTGTCTGGGCGGTGACTGCCACCGCTCGCCCGCCTTCGTGGTGGATAGCGGTAACGGCCGACTCCATGATCACCTTGGTGCCTTTGGCTTCGACCAGCTCGCGGGCCTTCTCCCACATCATCCCCGGGCCGTACTTCGGATAGTTGAACTCCTCGATGAGGCTCGTGACGTCCTTCTTGTTGCGCTTCGGAAGGATCGAGTCGATGACAGCCCTCACCAGCGAAAGGTTCTTGATGCGCTGTGCGGCCCAGTCCGCCTCGATCTCGTCGGCGGGCACGCCCCATACCTTCTCCGTGTAGGTCTTGAAGAAGATGCCGTATAGACGGCGGCCGAAGCGGGCCGAGACCCATCCTTCGAACTTCGACTGGTCCTTCGGCGGGCGGATCCTGGCCCAGAAGTAAGAGGCCACGCACCGGATGGCTTCGACGATGCCGAGGCCCATCAGCGCGTTCATGGCCCGCAGCGGGTAGTCGAAGAGCTTTCCCCGGTAGTAGATCCGCGAGAGCCGAGGTCGCAGGAGAAACTGCTCACGGCCGAGAATCTCGAACCACAACCGCTCGACCGCCCCGACCTTCGTGAAGAATCGGTGGCCTCCGATGTCGAACCGCCACCCGTCACGCTCGGCCGTGCGGCTGATGCCGCCCACCACATCGTCGGCCTCGAGAACGGTCGTTCCAGCGGCGTGGCCCGCCTTGGCCAGCTGGTACGCCGCCGTCAAACCTGCCGGACCGGCACCGATGATGACGACCTGATGGTCGGCTCCGGAGAGGGTCGATCCGTCTGAAGACACGAGCGACAAGGCTAATGGCGTGAGATTGCGGCACCGCCCCGGTCCGGTAGCCCTACTCGTCCTCGGCTACGGGCTGCTGATCCTCAGCTGGACGGTTTCGAATTCACCGGGATCTTCGCCTGACGAGCCCGCTCACCTGGTCAAGGCCCTCGGTGCGGCGAGCGGGCAGTGGACGGGGCGGGAAGCGGATTATCCGGTGACGCCGGAGTTCGGGCCGCCGCAGCTGCCGTGGATCAATTCGGTGACGCGGTCGTTCTCGGTTCCCCGCTCTTCCACCTTCGGCACCATCGCCACGTGCAATGCCTTTCGGCCCGACGAGCCTTCGACCTGCATCCCGGAGCGGGCCGCCGAGCGGGCTGAGTCCGGCTCGTCCCGGGAGAAGACCCACGTAGGGTCGTACCAGCCCGCTCCTTATGTACCGATCGGACTCGCGGCCCGGGCCGCCCCCGGCACCGGTCTCGCTCCCGCGGTTATCGCGGGCCGGCTAACGGTTGCCCTTCTGGCGATCGGGCTTCTGGCGCTGGCCGCTGCCAGTCTGTGGTCGGCTGCTTGGCGTTCCTGGTCGTTCCTAGGACTGTTCGCCGCGGTCACGCCGATGGTTCTCTTCCTTGGCGGGTCGCTTTCGCCCAACGGACTCGAGGTCGCCGGCGGGCTGGCAATGGCAGCCGGTGCGATCAGGCTGGCCAGAAATGCATCGCCGCCTCGCGCTGCATGGCTAGCGCTAGGCGTGGGTGGCACCGTGATGGCGCTGTCTCGCTCCACCGGGCCGGTATGGGCCGCAGCCATCCTTCTCCTCGCCGTTTGCCTGTGCGGCATCAGGGCTTTCATCTCGCGAGTGCGATCCGCTGGCGTGGTCGGCACGGCATCGCTGGGGACAGTGGTAGTCGGGAGCGCGGCCACGCTCGCGTGGGACTACGTCTTCCTGCCTTCGCCACCGCGCTCGCCTCAAGCCGGACGTCTCCTCGAAGCCTTCGCCCACCTACCCGAGTTGCTCCGCCAGTCGATCGGGGTCTTCGGGTGGCTCGACACGGCCATGCCGGCCTTGGCGTACACCGTGTGGCGCGTGATGCTCATCGTGCTGATCGGCCTGGCGCTTTTGGTGGGTAGCCGGCGCGAGCGCCTCGTCCTACTCGGTGCTAGTGCCGTGGTCGTGGCCGCGACCTTGGCCATAGCGTTGGCGGCGGTCTTCCCAACCGGTTTCGGCACGCAGGCCCGGTACACGTTGCCCATCGCGGTTGCCGTGCCCCTCCTCGCCGGCGAAATTGTCGCCCGCCGCCGTCAACGTCTGGGCGCGGTGTTGCCCCGCCGGCTTCCGATCGCGTTCGCAATCAGCGCCGCGGCCGTGCACTTCCTTGGCTGGTATGCCAACGGGCGGCGTCACGGCGTGGGCATCGAGGGCCCGCTCCTGTTCATCGGCCAGGGCGAATGGAGCCCGCCCGGAGGCTGGGCAGTGTGGGCGCTAGTGGCACTAACTGGCTCAGCACTCATCATCGTCTCATCGGCTGCCGGCGCCAGCAGCCGCCGAAGGCGGCCGAGAGCGCTGGCGGCCCGCACCGCCGAAGGCGGTGCCGAGTAAAAGGTTTTCAGCGTGAGACCGGCTGGCTCCGCCGGTCGGTCGAACACGATCCAGCTCGCCCGAACGGAGCGAGCGAGCGCAGCGAGCGATGCGAGTGAGGGCGATTTACCCCGGCGGATAAACCGTCAGGTTGGCGGATTCGGAGCGGCCGGTGGCGCTGACGGTCAGGACGTTGCGCCAGTCGGGCCGGACGTTGTTGAGGTGGGCATTGAGCTCGCCGCACTTGTCGGCGATGTTGCGATAAGCCGACGACCACACCAACCAGATCGTGGCGTCGCCGGCCCGGCGGTGGACCCTTCGCGCGACCCGCTCGGGGTCGCTGGCTCGCATTCGGTCGGAGTAGTCCACCCAGTCGACCAGCGTGGGCGAGTTCAGGTCGGGGTAGGCGACCTGCCTTCGGCTGTCGCCGATGCCGAGTCCGTCCAGCCGGCGCTCGACCGCCGGGCCCAGTTGGTCCGGGCAGTAAACGACCAGGTCGTTGGGTTGAGATCTAGCGGCGAGCACCGATGCGATCTCACCTGACTGGGTCCTCAGTTGTCCCACTCCGGTGATCGCCACCACGAGCCCGAGTGCGGCCACGCAAGCGACGAGCGGACGTCGGATCTTCCCGGCGGAAATGCTCGACGTGCCGAGGGCTACGAGCAGGAGGGAGGGAACAACGACGACAGATGCGTACCGAGGCTGGAAGGCACTGCCCGTGGTCAACCCGACCGCGGTGGCAATGACAAGCGTCAACAGCACGACCAGCCCCATGTTGCGACCCGGGCTCGACCCGCGAAGGTCGAGCAGAACCAACGGTTGGTCGACCCGTGAATCCACTCGTCGCCCGAGCGCGCCGATGATCACGAGAAGAACGAGTATCAGGCCGAGGATCGACGGCGCGTCGGAGGTGCCCCAGCCACCGCTCCCGAAAGACATGACCGCGACCACTGGCGCGGAGACGCCCAGTTGCCCGGCCCACGGCGTGCCGGTGTGCTGTACCTGGAACAGAAAGCTCTGTCCCCACGGGACAAGAGCCAGTACACCGGTGGCTATACCGACCATCGCCCAGCTCGACGCGAACCGCACCGAGCGGCGCTCATGCGGCTGCGCTCGTTCCGCCCTCAAGGCGAGGACGCCGAGGAGCGCCGCGGCGAGGTACAGGGCCCAGTAATGGGTGTGAACGAGCGCGGCGGTGACAAAGATCAGCCCGGCCAACCGCGGGGTAGTCGGGCGGTCGAGGAACGAGACGAGCAGAACCAGACCGGCCGCCGTCAACAGGATGACAAGGGCGTACATGCGCGCCTCGGTGGCGTACCTGATCGCAAACGGCGACGAAGCAACGAGGACGAGTGCGGTCCAGCCTGTTTCCCTGCCGGCTAGTCGCCGTCCGGCGAGCCAGACCAAGGGCAGGGCAAGCAGAGACACAACCCCGGACAGCGCCCTTACCGCGATGTCCGACGAGCCGAACATCTGCATCCAGCCCTTCAGAAGTACGTAATAGAGCGGCGGCGCGCCGTCGTGACGAAGAGCCTCGGCGAGGTCGCCGAGGGGGACTTTGGCGATGTTGACTGACAACGCCTCGTCCAGCCACAACGGCGACGAGGCCACGAACCTGAGGACGATCCCGCCGATGATCACCAACGCGATACCTGCTGGCACCCACCCCGGGTGAACGGACTCGTCGTTGCCGCGCCCGCTCATGGCATTCGCGGCGGGAGACAGGCGAACGTGTTCAGCCGCGTTGGCGACGCAGGCGGTCGCGCCCGACGTCGATCAAGGTCCTGACGCCGCCTTGGCGCAGGTACCACAGGGCCACGTTGATGTCGTGACGCAATCCGCCCTTGCGGCGGATGGCTGCCAGCTCACGCCGAAGGAGCGACGACGCCTCCGGGTCCATGAGGTCGGGCGCCCGTCGGGGCTTGCGACAGAACTCCAAGAGAGGCTCGAGGGCGCGGGACCACGACATGTCCGGACCGACCCGGGCAACGTTCTTGCGGCACAGCGAGTTCAGCTCGTCGTCGTCGAGCAGGCGGAACAGGGCGTCGGCCAGCGCTTCGACATCGCCGGGAGGGACGGTCAATCCGAGATGCTCGGACTCGATGAGGTCTGCCAGCGCATCGCCGCGTGTGGACACGATCGGCAGCGACGCCCATAGGTAGTCCAGGATCCGGGTCCTGAAGCTGAAGGCGGTCTCCACGTGGTCGAGGTGGGTACTCACTCCCACATCCGCGTCGCACAGGTAGTTGTGCCGGTCCTCGTATGCGACCCAGTCCTCGTTGAAGAACACATGCGTGCCGACCAGACCGAGTTCGGCCGCCAACTCGCGAGCGGCGACGGCCATCCTCATCTCCGGAACGTGCGGGTTCGGGTGACGGGTACCCAGGAAGAACAGTCGGACATCGTCGCGGCGTTGACGGAGCACATCGACCGCCTTGATCAGGGTCAGCGGGTCGAACCAGTTGTAGATGCCGCCGCCCCAGAGAATGACTTTGTCTTGCGGTGCGATACCGGGTATGGCGCCCTTGATCGCCGAGCGCGCCTGGCTGGGGGGCGTGTCCGGCACGCCGAACGGAGCCACCGTGATCAGCGACTGGAGGGTTTCGTCCTCGTCGTAGACGATCGCGTTGACGCGGCCCAGGGCCGACATCTGGCCCAGCCAGAAGTCGCGCTGCTTGTCCGAGGCGCACATGAAGAAATCGCCCCGCATCAGCTGGTCGTTCAGCACAGAAGTCGAGGAGTGGACGACCTGCCGTCGAACGGTCTCGCCCTTGTCACGGCCCTGCTCCAGCTGCTCCAGATGGAACGGGTCGTAAATGTCGACCACGATCACCTTCCCCGACGAGCGTAGGAAAGGGTGCTCGTGCATCAGGAATCCCTGGAAGATGAAGATGTCGCACCAGCGCTCGAGCCGGCGAAGGCCGGCATCGTCGACCGTACTGACATTGAAGCGGGGATGGCTGACCTGGCAGCGCCCGACGGTGACGAGTTCGACGTCGTGCTCGCGCGACAGAGCCCGGGCCATCTCCCAGGCGCGGATTGCCGGTCCCGCCATCTTCGGCGTGAGGCTGTCGCCGGTGGCGATGACGATCTTGTGGCGCTCGGAGAAAGCCTCCTTCACGCCGAGAGCGTCGGTGACCGTGTCGAAGCTCCGGACGAAGCTCTCTTCGCCGACATTGGGAATCAGCGGTCGCCGGAACAGCCGCAGGATCTCGGCGTCGGTTCGCTGGCGGGCCGCCTGCACGGCCTTACGGGATAGTTCCAATTCGGGCAGCGCCTCCACGAAGGCGTTCACTGCATATGTCGCCGCGAGCGTCTGCTTGGAGACCTCGGCCGTGTCCGTGGGAGCGTCGGCCTCACCCGGACGCAGAGCCGACGGCCCCTGCTGCGTAAGACCGAGGTCGAGCGAGTACGGGTCGTCGCCGCCAAGGACCACTCCCCTGCGGATCGCCAGCGCGAGCGCCGCGGGTAGGACCTTGGCGAGCGTGTCGTCGTCGTAGTTCTTGTAGATCGTGAAGAGGGCATTGCGCTCGAGCAGGTAGTGCTCGCGCCATTGACGCAATCTCGAGGCTGAAGCGTGGTGGCGGTGGTAGACGAGCGAGTCCGGAACGAAGCGCACGCGCCATCCCAGGAGCCAAAGCCGCCAGCCGAGGTCGACGTCCTCGAAGAACATGAAGTAGCGGTCGTCGAATCCGCCGGCGTTGGCGAATATTTCGGATCGGCAGACCATGGCCGCGCCGGTAGCAAAGAGCACATCGGACTCGCTGGAGTAGGCCGCCGAATCGGGCTCTCCGACATGAAGCTTGAACGCGTGGCCGTAATAGCTGAGGGCGGCGTCGACGAAGTCGATGATCTTGCCCTCCCAGTCGAGCACCTTTGAAGCGACGCAACCGATGGTGCCGTCGCGCTCAAGCACCGATACCGCGGCGGCGAGCCACTGCGCGTCCGGACGTGCGTCGTTGTTCAGAAAGGCGACGAACTCGCCGCGAGCCTCTTTGGCCCCGAGGTTGCAGCCTCCGGCGAAGCCGGTGTTCACCTCCGAAGCGATGAGGCGGACCTGTGGGAAGGCCCGACTGATCCGCTCGACGTCGTCGCCACCGGAGTTGTTGTCGACGACGATGACCTCGAGCCGTTCCCGCGGCCAGTCCAGCGTCTCCAAGCCTTCGAGGCACGTGATCGTGTCCGTGGCGCCCTGATAGTTGAGGACCACCACCGAAACCAAGCCGTGTTGTTGGCTCTTGCGATTCATTGCTGGCCTTTCTGGCGACGGAGGGAGGCGGAGACGCGGGAAATGAGGCCAGGCAGACCTTCTTCCGTGAGGTGCTCCAGGAGCAGGGCTTGAGCTTGGTCCCGCTCACCGGTGAGGCGGTCGACCGTCGCTCGCAGTTCGGCGATGTGCGCGTCGCGGTCGGCGAGCTGGCGTTCGAGGTCAGCCAGAGCCCGTTCTTGCCTAGCCGCTACTTCTTCGAGGTGGGCAGTCGAGGGACCCACCGGCGAAGGCAGCCTCCGAGCGAGCACAGCCGACGCTATGGATCCGAGGGCGACCTGCCCAGCAGGTTCGTCTCCTTCGGCCCGGAGGGCGTCGACGACCTTCTTCAACTCGGCCGGCTTCCTCTCGCGTGCGGCGAGCAATACCTGTCGGTAGGACGGAGCTCTCGTATCGAGCCGAGACACCGTCGCGTTGTAATAGGCGTGCAACTGCGGAAGCTCGGGTAGGCCGCTGGCCAACAGCTCGTGGTGGAAGACCATCCCGAGCAACCACCGTGGCAGATAGCCGCTCGGCAGCGTGGCGACGGAAAACCCGCCCTTCCCGAGCGCGTCAACCGCGAAGTCGAGTTTCGGCAAACCGTGTTCGCGATGCTCGTCGAGCGTTGGGAAGTCTCCTCCGAAGCGGCTGCGCACGAAGGAGTTCAACGCGTCCTCTGCGAGTTCGACGTGCGGGTCGTCGAACGGCGCGGACACGACGATGGCGTCGCGGCACACCCGGCGCAGCTCCGAGCAGAAGTCAGGTCTGCGGTCTCCCGGCACATGCTCGAGCGTGTCGAGACTGATCACCGCGTCGAAGGACTGGTCGGGGAACGGAAGCCGCGAGCCGTCGGCGATGGCGTACCGACCCTCGCGCTTGCCGTTCAGGTCGATGACGATGAGGTCGTGACCCGGAAGGAACGCTTCGATCGGCCCAGGGGCGCCCCCCACCTCGAGCAGGCGACTCCCCGGCTTGATTTTCAGAGCCGTCAGCATGTCGGCGGCGACCTGATAGCGCTGGTACTGGTCGAAGGGCAGCTCTAGGAGATCATTCATGCTCGCTCTCATTCTGCTGGGTATTGCCGCGGGCGCTCGGCGTCGGCGCCGTCACCTGGCTGCTGCTCGGCGGCCTGGCCGGCCATTTCTGGGCACGCGAGCGTCCCGCGGCCTGAGCCGACCACCCGGCCGGCGGCATCCACGGGCCGCCGGCCGACGAACCCGATCCCGATCCGACTGGAGCGAGCCCATGCCCGCCAAGATTCCCGCCACCGTCATCACCGGCTTCCTCGGCGCCGGCAAGACGACGCTGACCAACATCCTCGACGGCGCGATCGCGCCCGAGAGCGGCACCGTCTATCTTAACGGCGAGCGGATCGACCAGCTCAAGCCCTACCAGGTTGCGCGCGCCGGGCTGGGCCGAACGTTCCAGGTGACCCGCTCGTTCCGCCGCATGACGGTGCTCGAAAACCTCTACGTTCCGGCGCTGGCGATGGGCGGCCACCGCCACCAGGTCCACTACCGGGCGATGGAGGTGCTGCGCTTCCTGACGATGGACCACCTGCGCAACGAGTACGCGCAGGCGCTGTCGGGGGGGCAGCAGAAGCTGC
>JAHWKP010000022.1 GCA_019347775.1 Actinomycetota bacterium
GAGGCGCTGGCAGACCCCGCGCACGACGAGCGGGACGAGTACCTGGAGTGGCTGGGGGGCGACTTCGACTCGTCGACGTTCGACGTGGCCGCCGCCAACGTCGCGCTCCAGCAACTCCGTTGACGTCGGCGCCGGGGGCGGTCAGCGCTCGACGAGACGCAGGTCGGAGGCCAGCGCCTCCGCGATCTTGGCCAGGGTGGCGCTCGTCGGGCTGATGACCCCCCGCTCGATCTTGCTGATCTGCGCCTGGGGGATACCCGTCGCCTCCGAGAGCTGCATCTGGGTGAGGCCGTGCTTCTCCCGCAACTCGACGATCTGGCGGGCCAGGGAGTACGCCTGGTCGAACACGGAGCGAGCGTCTCGGACGGCGGCGCTGTTCGCCCGCCCGGACCGCTCCAGATAGTCGTTCAGGGTACGAGCCATGTGTCTCCTTCGGCGCTTCTGAGTATGTGCTTTATGACATACCCGGTCAAGAGGTTTCATCCCCTCCGGCCCCGCCGTTGCCGGCCCTGGCGCTGCCTGAACTCCTCCAGGCGCTTGCGCGCCAGGCGGATCTCGCGCTGCTGCCGCCTCCCACTGGGGTCCTCGCCTTTGTCGTAGCCGTTCAGCAGGAGGACGACCTTGTCCCCGTACGCGTGGCAGAACACGCGGAGCAGGACGCGGCCGCGGCCCCCGCCCGGCGGCTCACCCCCGAACATCGCGTCGATCTCCTCGCCCGTGTGGCGGACGCGGAACTCGAACAGCCCCTCGCCGAGCTGCTTGCCCCACTCGCTGCCGCACACGTTGAGGCCTTGGTGGCTGAGCACGTGCTCGAACGCCGAGAGCAGCGCGGCCAGCTCGAGATCGCTGAGGTCGCCGTCCATCCACTTCTCGACGGGGCTGCGGCCGCGGTCGTCCTCAAAGAACTGAATCGTGAAGAGCCCCGGCATCGGCGCGAAGGTATGGCGCAGACCCGCCCAGCGGGGGGACTGCTACTTCCTCGACGAGGCCCTGTCGGTAACGCGGCGTTGTAGGGTCACACCTTCCCTTCCGAAGCCGGTAAGTCCCTGACCTGCGACTTTGGCTCGGACGCGCAGGTGCGTCTTTACGGCAGGATGAAGCACTGATGGGAAACGGCGATCCGTTCCCATCTGTTGTGCGCCCTCGGCAGGGGAGCGCACCCATACGAACCGCGCAGTGGACGCAGCCGCTCGCTGACGATTGAAGCCGTGATCGATGTCGACTCTCGCGCTCGTGAGTGATGCCCCCGTCACGAACGGGGTCATGGACGTTCGGTTGCGCTCGGCTGACCACCGACCGAGCGCGTATCCGTCGATTTGGACGCCCAGCCCAGGGCCGGTGCACCACGGCGACTCGCCGTTCCTGACGCCGGTTCGGCACTGCCGACCGCCGGCGAATGCGGCTGGTTCGTGCGGTGGTAGGGCGGTCAGCTCGCAGCTGGTCCACGACCGGACCGCGAGCACGCCCAGCAGTCCGAACGTGTTTTCGTGTCGGTCCGTCTCAACATCCGCTGACTCTACTAGAACGGATTTGTATCGAATCCACCTCTGTTCTAGTGTCCTGTGCGTGAGCGCTAAGGTCCCGGAGACGACGAAGGCTCCCGATCGGCGCCGGTACCGGTCGGGGCTCAGGGAGCAGCAGGCTGCGACGACGCGCCGGGCCGTGGTGGATGCCGCGTGCGGGTTGTTCGTTGCGAACGGGTGGGCGGCGACCGGGATGCGGGAGGTCGCCGCGGCCGCAGGCGTGGCTGTCGAGACCGTGTACTCCCACTTCTCGTCGAAGCGCGGTCTGCTGCAAGCGGTCCTGGACATTGCCGTGGTGGGCGATGACGCCCCGGTGGCGCTCGCCGAGCGCGACGACTTCCTGGCGCTCGGGAAGGGTCAGCGCTCAGCGCGCATCCGGGCGGCGGCGCGGGGCCTCACTGCCATCCAGGTGCGCACCGCATCGCTGGCCGTGCTGCTACGGCAGGCGGCCCCGGCCGATGAGGAGGTCGCCGAGATGCTGCGATCGACCCGCGAGCGTCAGCGGATCGATGTCGCCAGCGCGTTCGAGCTGCTCGTCGGCCGTGCCCCATCTCGACTTGAGTGCGACGGTTTCTGGGCCATCGTCAGCCCCGAGGTCTACCTCCTGCTCGTCGAGGAGTCCGGATGGTCGCTCGAGGAGTACGAGACGTGGATGGCCGAGGTGATGGAGCGCGTCATCCCGCGCGCGTGACCGAAGGGAGGCATGTCATGAGGACCAACACTGACGCCGTGAAGCCCCCGCGTCGCATCCAGATGGAGAACTGCGTTGCGGTCACGGTCGACGCTGGCATCGACGAGGTGTGGAACGTCGTTCGCGACGTCACCCGGGTCGGTGAGTGGAGCCACGAGTGCGTCGGCGCCGCCTGGCTCGGCGACGCGACCTCGGCGGTCCCCGGCGCGCGGTTCCGCGGCCGCAACCGCGCCGGCATCATCCGGTGGGGCCGGGTGTGCGAGATCCTCTCGGCGGAGCCGCACGAGCTGGTGTGGCGAACCGTCCCAACCGTTCTGTATCCGGACAGCTCTGAGTGGCGGATCACCCTCGACGAGGTCGACGACGGTACGCGGATCTCGCAGCGCTTCCGCGTCCTGCGTGCGCCCAAGGTTCTCGGCGTGATCTACGCCATGTTGATCCCGACACATCGAGATCGCACCGCCGCTCTGATGGACGACCTGCGGCGCCTCGGAACAATGGGGAAGTCATGAGAACGCGTTCGGATCTCGATAGCGCCGAACTTCGCAGTGCACTGGTGGCTGCGGCCGAGCGCACGGCGCAGCTCATCCGCAGCGCCTCCGACACCAGCACTCCAGTTCCCGGGCTGACCTGGACGGTGGGAGAGACTGCGGCCCATCTCGTAGGTGCCTTCGCGGGCTACGCCGGATTCTTGGATGGATCGCGAGATGCTGTCGCCGATCTTGCGGGGATGCCCGGAGCGAACACGCCTGCCGAACGGGGCGACATCATGAGCGCCCGGATTCTCCAGGAGATCACCGAGCGCGACGGCGACCGCCTCGCCGATCTCCTGGCGTCGGCCGTCACCGGATACCTGGAGGCCGTCGAAGGGCGTCGACTCGATGAGCCCATCCTCGTGTGGACGGGTGTCGCCATGACCGTCCCGGTGATGACCTCGGCGATGCTCGGCGAGCTGCTGCTGCACGGGTGCGACATCGCCCGGGCCACCGGCGCGAGACCGACGATCGACCGGCACCAGGCCTTGCTGGTGATCGCCGGCATCGTGGCGCTCATCCCTGAGTACGTCGACCGGGAGAAGACGCGCGGATTGCGCGTCACATACGAGTTGCGGTTTCGCGGCGGCCGACGCTATGTCGTCGCCATCGACAACGGCACCGCCCAGATCGATCCCCCGGGCGCGCGCGTCGACTGCTGGATCTCGGTTGACCCCGCCGCCTTCCTCCTCGTCGGGTACGGGCGGGTGAGCCAGTGGGGCCAAACGCTGCGGGGACGCATGCTCAGCGGCGGCCGCAAGCCCTGGCTCGGCCTGAAGTTCGGACAGCTAGTAAGCAAGGTCTGACCGACGGATCAGGCATGCGGGCGCGCGCCCCTACGACGCGCGCCCGCGCCACGCGACCGATCCTCGTCCGAGTGGAGGCGTCGATCCACGGAAAGATCAGCGGCTACTACAGCAGCAAATCCTTCAGCACGGGGGGACTGCGTGTTCGGGACTGGCTGAAGACGGAGTCGTTCGACGAGCAGTTTGACTTTGGTGCGACAACCCTGAGGCGGTTGGGGGGATAACGAAATTGAGGCTTATGGAGAAGAAGACCTCGGCGGAACTCGCCACCGAGTACGGAAAGACTGCGCAAGCATGGGGTCGGGCGATGGAAGCCTCACGACCCTCGCGAGCGAACGCTCAGTTCGACGAGCTAGCACGGCTCTACCGCGAACTGAAGCGTCGGGGCAGGGATGCGCTGGCGAACTTGCTTCCCCTACTGGACGACGAGGAGCCGTACGTGCGATTCGCAGCGGCAGCCTGGCTGCTCGAGGCGTTTCCTGAAGAAGCCGTGCCATGCTTGGAGCGGCTGTCGCTACTCCGGTCGCTCGTTGGCGTGGAGGCAGAGAGAACGCTGGGTGAATGGCGGTCAGGGCGAATGACGTTCCCAGAATGACCCGGCGATTCACTACGCACGGCACTACTCATCGTCGAGCAACATGTGGCGAACATACATACAGACGTTCCCAGCGGAGGGCTAGCCGCACTGGAGCACCATCCATGCCTCCTCAAAGGTCTGTGGGAACGGGAGCGACTCTCGAACGGCGTAGTACAGCATTCCGGCGTCTCCCCACATCCAACCGGCCTCCTCGTCCGTGTCCACTTGGAGAAGCAGCCGCCAGTCGCTGTCGTTCCGGGGCGCCCCCATCAGGTGCGAGTTTCTCCATTGTCGACGCGTCTCGAGGGGCAGGCCCCTTGAAACGATGTCGCATTCAACCCAGATCGCGGCCTGCTGAAGCTGTGGCCAGCCTCCCATCTGATGGTTCGGTGCCCACTCGGCATCAGTGTCCTCGATCCAGGCATCGAGGAACGCGAAGTACGCGTCGCGGTCTCGTTGCTCGCGTCCACGGCGTCGCGACGACCGCTCCGGTTCGCTGTGGCTCGCGGGTCGTTCGCGGCGCGGAGGAACGATCGAGTGCACCGCGGGCTCTTCCCAGCCTGGAACCGTGAGCGTCTGTTCGGGCGCCAGTCCGATGGTCGGGAACTCGAGGGTTCCTGGTGGTGCAGCCCGACGTACCGCACCCCGTCCCGGCACGAAGATCACGCGCCATGCCTCGCGGTCCTCGGGCACCATTCCCCAGGCGCACTGATCGTCGGCGTCGTAGAAGACGTTGAGCGTCCCCTCGTCCGGGAGCGTTATGTCGATCGAGAAACCAGACAACTCGGTGAGGTCGATCACTGCGAGGAGTGAAAGCGGCGTGCCATCCCACTCCGGCCATGTTGTCTCCGGCTCCAGTTGAGCGGCGCCGCCAAGGTGGGATGCGGTCGGCGCGGCGGTGTGACGGAGTCGAACGGCCGGGCGTGCAAGCGCTTGGACCACCGTCGCCGCACGCTGCGACAACCGGGTGGCACAGACGTTCGACAAGCGTGAGCGGAGCGAGGTGAGATCATGAAAAGGGGGATCAGTCACCTCGATATCGTGCCTGATTCGTAACGGCTGGCCATGCACGTAGTGCGCCGGAGCTCATGGCCGACAAGCGCGGCACGCGCGCACGGGATTCGCGCTCGCGAGACATGCGGTCACGACGATGGCGGATCACGCTTGAGGTGCACTGTGAAGAGAGGGTAGGACGTTCACGCCGGACAGTCGTGGCCCCTACCGGCAACGTTCCCACGGGCCGCCCAACCGACTGAAATGGTGGCCGGGGCCCTGCGACAACAGCCCCCGGCCCGGCCGATTCCTTGTAGGGAGGAACCGACATGGCCGAGATTACGAGGCTGCCGTCCCCTGAACTGCGCGCACTGATCGTCAACCACCTGACGGACGCACGTCACCTGGAAAGGGTGATCGCCCTGTTCGCAGCGGCGGTCCGACAGGCGGTACAGGCGTTCGCCGCGGAGATCGACCCACTCTCGTTGAGCGACGGCGACTACCAGCGGGCGCGCAGCGGCCGCTTGTTCGTATGCAGTTGGCGCAGCCGGCTTTCCGCAATGCGAACAAAGACCCGCTGATCGTCGGTGCGCCGGTCCTGCTCAGCGACCGCCACGCCAAGGTGCGCCGGGAGGGCTACCGCCGATGACGCCCGACTCGCACGCGATCGCGCAGCCAGGCGGCGAACCACCCTTCGTCGACATCGTGGGCAGCCACGGCAAGCATGGCCGCCTCGGCCTCATCGACATTGGGCGGGTCGGGTTCCCAAGAGCAATCGTTCAGGTCGAGAAACATCACCAGGCTGGCCCAGGCGGCGCGCTTGTTGCCGTCCGGAAGCGGGTGGTTCCACGCCAGGCGACACGTCAACACGGCGGCCTTGTCGATGAGGTCGGGGTAGAAGTCCTCTTCGCCGAACCCGGCGGCGGGCGCATGGAGCGCCGAGTCGGCCAGGTCGAGCCGGGCGGCCTTGGCGAGGACCGTCGCTTCTGTACCGGTGACCTGCTCTGCCAGCCAGACGTACTCGCCCAGGCTCAGGTAGCGGGTCACTGGGCGAGTCGGTCGAGCAGTTCCTTGTCTCGCTCCAGGAGCTTGCGCGCTCGCTTGGTGAAGTCCTTGTCGGCCCGCACCCGCTCGATTTCGGTGGCGAGCGAGTCAACGATCAGCGCGTTGACGCTCGTGCCCTTTACGCGTGCGACCGCCTCCGCCTCGTCGGCGAGGTCATCGGGCAGGCGTACCGTGGTCTGCTTCGTCACGACACCACGATATCGCGATGCCAGGCGAGGTGGGCGCAGGTTCGGATTCTGGAAGGTTGCGCAGCCGGCTTTCCGCAATGCGAACAATGACCCTCTGATCGTGGGTGCGCCGCTCCTGCTCAGCGACCGTCACGCCAAGGTCCGGCGCGAGGGGTACCGCCGATGAAGGCCGCTGACGGGATGGCAGAACGGTCGGCAGAACGGTCGGCAGGTGGGGGGCGGTGCATGAGTTGCCGAGGCGCGACACCCGCAAACGGGCAGGTCAACCGGCCTCGACCCTCGGCAGATCGAAAGGCCAACTCCGGGTGGACCTTCTCCAAGTCCACCCGTCCCACCTTCAACGACAACCTCGTGCTCTACGTCACGCGTCGGCTGACCGAACGGGACCGCACGATCCTCGACATGCTCGCCGACCACCGAGTCCTCACCAGCGACCAGCTCACCGAGGCGTTCTTCGACTCGGCCACGACGGCCAGGCACCGGCTCACCAAGCTGCACCAGCTTCGGGTCGTCCAGCGCTTCGCGCCCTTCGTGTCCAAGGGCTCTGCGCCGTACCACTACGTGCTCGACCGACTGGGGGCCGAGGTGGTGGCGGCCGAGCGCGGCGTCGAGGCGAAGAAGCTGTGGAAGCAGGACCGCTCCCTCGTGCTCGCCCGCACCGCGACGTTGCGACGGATAGTCGGCATCAACGGCGTCTTCACGGCGCTGATGCATGAGGCCCGCCAGTCGGATGCCCGGGAACTGTCGCTGTGGTGGTCGGCGGCGCGTTGCGCGGAGTGGTGCGGCGACCTCGTGAAGCCGGACGGCTACGGCATCTGGAGCGCCGAGGGCGTCGCCCGCGACTTCTTCGTGGAGTGGGACCGCAACGAGCCGCCAGAGGCATGGGTGGAGCGGCTTGGGGGCCACGCCGACCTCGCAGACGCACTCGAACGGCACGTGTGGGTACTTGTCGTGGCTTCGTCGCTGCGCCGGGAGGCCGACCTTCGACGCCATCTCGACCGGGCTGGCATCTGCGCTGCCACCGCGACGAGGGATGGGCACGGGTTCCCCCTGCGTGATGCGTGGCTTCCGGTGGGCGGCACGCGCCGCGAATGGGTCTTCGCTCGAGAAGCGACGGGCGGGCGGGCGCTCGGAGAGTTCCGTCGCCCGGGACGATCATGGCCAGCTTGGCTCTACCGCAACAGCGCGCCACCCCTGGCGTAGTCATAGCCTAACAACGTGCGGTTCAACGAAGGGGAATACCGAGCCGAGCTTCAACACTGCATTGAGACCGTGTTCCGAGTGGACGGCCTCGCTGTAGACGAGCGTCTGTTCCAAGCCGTCGATGTGACTGACGACCCCATTGGCGTCCACGCGCCGAGCTCTCACGCTGTCCTCGTCGCCGCACTAGCGGCATACCCGGTTCTGGGGGCGACGCTGTCAGCGGCCGGAGTGGACGTAAGTCGGATCCGCCAACCACACCTAAGGCCATTCGACCGCGAGGAGCAGGAGGTCTGGGACCTTGCGAGCCAACTAGAAGTCTGGTTTAAACACCCAAGACTGCCGAACGGACGGTCGATAGGTTGGTCCGCCGCCTACGAGGAAGTGCGAAGTACAGGTCGGCTTTCAGTCTTCCACATCGTGCGGGCCTGTCTGGAGACGCGATATCTAGACGAGGGTCCCCGCGCCTACCGAGGCCCCTTCCAGGACACGAACGACTTGTTGGGCGAGCTTGGAATCGCAGCAGGACTCCCGCACGTGGCACGAGATTTGGAGTCAGACCGAGCTGGCTGGCAGGCAGCCCACGACTCCCTGGCCGATGGTCTCTTGCGAGCACTGGCGGACCCGCTGTCGCTCGACAGCGATCTAGGTTCGCAGCAATTCGTGCTGTTCCACGACGGCAACGAGGTCCGAATCCGGGCGTTCGGTGCGTTCGAGCACGTGAGAGTGGGCGAGGACCGGCCGTCGCTATGGGTCGGGCGCGGGAACGTCACGCAGCCTTCCACTCGCTTCTCTGCAGAGTCCCTGGCAGAGCTTGAGGCACTAGTAAACGGTAGTGCGCCCGAACGGGCCTTTCAGTTGTTCTTTGAACGACACCCGGAATACGTCCTCGCGCTAGGCCCATACGCTCGCGCGCATCCCCAACTGGTTCTGCACCAGGATGACGGGAACTTGATCCCGGACTTCTTCGTCGAGAAGATCTCAGGTGGTCTGGCTGACATCATCGACCTGAAGCGCGCCGATGTGGAACTCGTTCGGCGCAGCCAGCACCGAAACCGATTCAAGGACCTCGTTGACGAGGCAGTGGCTCAGCTCACCCATTACCGCGACTACTTCGACGACAGGATCAATCGGGAGGCTTTCCACAGTCGTCACGGTTTCAGTGCTTTCCGTCCGAAGGTCATCGTTGTAGTCGGCCGCAGCGGAGACCTCGGTCTCGGTGAGGATCGTGTTCGGCTTGAGTCGCTCCTGCCGACATGGGTGGAGATCGCTTCGTACGACGATGTCATTGATCGCGCTCGGCATTGGAGACTCACTGCTGCCAACGTCCGGTTGTGACCTGGTGGGTATTCGCACCCAGCAGGTGACGGCACCTTCATCACCGGTATCTGGCGCGCCCCGGCAAGGGTGTGGACGGTCACGTGATGTCACCTGCGACGAATTTGTTGACGATGTCCTCGTAGACGGAATCACCCAACTCGAAGAAGTCGAACAACTCAAACATCGGGGCAAGGAGACGCTTGACGAGCTGCCACAAGTCTTCGGCGACGCTCCCGAGGACGAACGTTACTTCCGCCGATGCCTCCTCGACCGCGGCCCTATAGGCCATCGACAGTTGCCGGTTAGGGCTGGCGCTGGTGAGGACGCGGTTCCTCAGGCCTCCATGCCCGAGTCGGAAGTTGACCTCGGCATCTGCGGGGACTTCCAATCGCTCGTACAGGCGAGCGCAGTAAAGAATGGACTCCGTCACTCGCACGATACGCGTGTCGACGAAGATGGCGTCGAGCTGGCCGCGTTGATCCTCGAACAGGCTCTGCACCATGAAGAAGTCACCATCCGTGCGCAACTCCCAGATGTCGTAGCTCTGTTCTCGATCCCAGCGGGTCCCGATGATTTCTGCACTGATTCCGTTGCCCGTCGGCTTCGCACGTCCGTCGTCCGTGTTCAGCGACAGCCCGATGGGCCAGCCGAACGTCGAGATGGTTGCGGTGCGCACGGCCTCGAGCAGATCTCGTGCCGTCCTCTGAACCTTCGGTGGCGTCAGGCCGAAGGCAACCTCCATGTGTCCTGGGCCCACTGCTTCGTGAATACGACTGAGGCCACGTTCCCGTAGGTCGTGCATCCAGGGAGGCGCCTGCTCGCCTGTCTCACTGCCGACGAGCGGCGTGTCGCGCGTGATGGCGAGACGCCTGAGGATGCGTGTCGTCAGGTCGCGTCGAAAGCCCGCAAGGTCGTTGGGCGACCACATGAGGAGGTCGTAGCCAGCGAGGTCGAAGTGGACCTTCGGGCCACCCACTGTGTGGGCGGGGTCGCCGGGAAGGTGGTCAGCCCGGACCGTGAGGATGAGATGGCGGTTCCGCCCCAACCCCATGCAGTACCCGACTTCGAGATAACAGTTCGGTCGCTCATTCGTGAGATCGGCAACGATGATGTCGCTTCGTTCGAGGTACTCGACGATTTCGCTCTTGAGCAGGCCACCGCTGTTGTCGAGGTCAATCCGTCGAGGTACCAACCCGGCGTCGGTAATCGCCGGAGCGATCACAGTGTCGAAGACGTGGTCGAGTTCAGCGTCGCCGATCTGCATTATCACGAAGCCATCGGGCATCTCCCTATCCTGCCTTCCAATCCCCTAAAGCGCTCTCTTCCCCTTGAGCACTGCCCCCACGGCCGAGCTTGAAGGTGCCCACGAAGGGGACGTATGCACGTCCCGCCGGTCCGACCGGCACCGACAACCGATAGCGGCCGGGGCGCTGCTCGTAACAGCCCCCGGCCCGGCCGATTCCTACAGAGGAGGAACCGACATGGCCAAGCATACGAACGACGAAGGCGCCGCCGAGGTGGTGGAGGCGCCGGGGTTCATGGTGCGCGACCCGCAGGGCCGCACGCGGGTGTTCATCGGAGACCTCAGCAACACGGAAGGCGACTGGCTGCCCGGCGTCGTCATCTACGACGAGCGGGGCAGCGAGCGGGTGTCGCTGCTGCTCGGCAGCGCCGGCCCGGTGCTCAGCTACGCCGAGCACGGCGACACACGCCTGGAGGTGGGCGTGGTCGACCGGGGCGGGGAGGGCACCGCGCCCGGCCCGTACCTCGTGGCCGTGGGTGAGCACGGCGAGACGGCTTGGAGCGTGCGGGTTAACGACGAGGGCCTCGTCCGCGAGTCCTGAGCGCGACAGGTCCGCGACACGAGCGTCACAACAGCGAGACACGATCGCGACAGATCGGCCGTGGGCGAACTTTTTCTGCGACCGGTGTGACGAATGGCCTTTTTTCGCGTCGTTTAGAAGGTGGAATCCCTGCGCGAAGTGGCCTGGGGCGCACGCCCATGCCGAACGACACCCACCCCTGCCCCGGCACGCCACGGCGTGCCGGGGCAGGCACCCATCTATCCGGCCGCAGGCCAGGCCGGCCGTCCCACCCCATCCGGCTCCAGGCGCCCCGCCTGGTGCCCCTGACCGACGAGCACGAGCGGGCCGCCCTGGCGGCCCTGGCGGCGCTGCTGGCGCCGCTCATGGCCGACGACGGCCACGACCACCACCACACCGACGACGACACAGGAGGCGATCACGAATGAGGGTGGCGACCTACACCCGAATCTCCACCGACGAGGAGCACCAGCCCAACTCCCTGGAGGCGCAGGCCACCAGGCTGGGCAGCTACATCGCCAGCCAGGAGGGCTGGGAGTTGGTGCGGCAGTTCTCCGACCAGATGACCGGGGCCACCACCGAGCGCCCCGACCTCCAGCGGATGCTGACCGAGGCCCGGGCGGGACGCTTCGACCTGCTGCTGGTCTACCGGGTGGACCGCTTTTCGCGAAGCGTGCGCGGCCTGGCGCAGTTGCTGGACGAGCTCGACAAGGCGGGCGTGGCCTTCCGCAGCGCCACCGAGCCCTTCGACACCACGACGCCGGCGGGCCGGATGATGGTGCAGATGCTCGGCGTGTTCGCCGAGTTCGAGCGCGCCACCATCGTCGACCGGGTCATCGCCGGCATGGAGCGCAAGGCGGCGCGCGGCGAGTGGACCGCCGGTGGCCCACCCTTCGGCTACCGGCTCGACTCCGCGACCGGCCACCTCGTGGTGGTGGAGGACGAGGCGCCGCTGGTGCCCATCGTGTTCGACCTGTACCTCACCAAGCGCATGGGGGCGCGCTCGATCGCCAACTGGCTCAACGAGCGGGGGCATCGGACCAAGTACGGCAAGCCGTGGTCGCACATGTCCGTGCTGACGGTGCTGCGCAACCGGGCCTATGTGGGCGAGGTGTTCTTCCGGGACCGCTACCACAAGGCGCCCCACCCGCCGCTGGTCGACGTCGAGGTGTTCGACGCCGTGCAGGAGCTTCGGGCGGGGCGGGGCGAGAACCTGTCCAAGCGCGCCGCGAACTCCTCGGCCTACCTGCTGTCGGGCCTCGTGGTCTGCTCCATGTGCGGCAAGCGCTTCGTCGGCAACATCGCCGGCGGCAGCCGCTATCGCTACCGCTACTACACCTGCTTCACCCGCCAGCGATACGGCAAGGAGTCCTGCCCCACCGACCGGCTGCCGGCCGAGGAACTGGACCAGGCCGTGCTCGACTCTCTGCTCGCCCTCTACGAGGAGGTGGACCTGTTCGAGCGGGCCGCAGACGCCGCACGGCAGCGCGCCTCGGCCGAGCGCGAGCGGCTGCTGACCGAGCTGGAGGCGGTCGAGGCCGAGCTTCGCAAGGGCGACGACGCCATCGAGCGCTACCTGCTGGCCTTCGAGGCCGGGACGCTGACCGACGCAACGTGCAGCAAGCGTCTCGACGCCATCGCCGACCGCGCCGTCGAACTGCGCGCCCGGCGGGTCGACCTGTCCTCGGCGCTGGAGGACGAGCCGCGTGCGCCGAGCGAGGCCCAGGTCGCCAAGGTCCGCAAGCTGATCCTGAAGGCGATGAAGGACGGGAGCATGGCCGAGCGCAAGGTGTTGATGAACGCCTTGGTCCACGAGGTCACGGTGACGAGCCGCGCCGACGTGGTGCCGGTGTTCCGCTTCCCGTCGCCGTTGCTGGCTGACGGGAAAGTTCGCCCATTGGCGCGATCGGCGCCCTCGGCAGGACTCGAACCTGCGCACACGGCTCCGGAGGCCGATGCTCTATCCGCTGAGCTACGAGGGCGGGAGCCCTCATCGTAGCGGGGTCGAGCGCGGCGGCAGCCGGCCGCCCTACGCTGGCGCGAATGCCCAACGGCACTGTTCTCGTCGTGGACGACGATGTCGTCATCCAGAAGCTCCTCCAGGTCAACTTCGAGATGGAGGGCTACGACGTCATGACCGCCGGCGACGGCGAGGAGGGCCTCGCCAAGGCCCAAGCTGAGCACCCCGACGCCATCGTGCTCGACGTGATGATGCCCAAGATGGACGGCCTCGAGGTCGCCCGCCGCCTCAAGTCCGACGACGCCACCCGGTCGATCCCCATCATCCTCCTCAGCGCCAAGGCCCAGCAGGCCGACGTCCAAGCAGGCCAGGCCACCGGGGCCGACGAGTACCTCACCAAGCCGTTCGACCCGCTCGAGCTGCTGCAACGGGTCGGTGCCCTCATCGAGCGCACCCGCTCCTGACGCAGCCCTACATCCGCTCGGGCGTCTCGATTCCCAGCAGGTCCAGCCCGGTGGCCAACACCCGGGCCGTCAGCGCGGCCACGAGCAGTCGGGACGATCGCAGTGCATCGGACTCCGCCCGCAGGACCGGGCACGACTCGTAGAACGCGGTGAACTCGGAGGCCACCTCGAACACATAGGTGCACAACCGATGCGGCTCCAAATGCTGCGCCGTCGTGTGCACCGCGTCGTTGAAGCCGAGCAACGCCAGCACCAGCGCTCGCTCGGCCGGATGCTCGACCACCACCGGTCCCGCCGGCACGCACCCCTCCGCCTCGGCACGACGCAGCATGGAGCGGATGCGGGCGTGCGCGTACTGAAGGTACGGCGCCGTGTTCCCCTCCTTGGCCAGCATCCGGTCCCAGTCGAACACGTAGTCCTTCACCCGGTCGTTGAAGAGATCGAAGTACTTCACGCCCCCGATCCCAACGGCCCGGGCCACCGCCGCCTGCTCCGCATCGGACAGCTCCGGCGACTTGTCGGCGACGACGGCCGCCGCCCGCTCCACCGCCTCCGACAAGAGGTCCGCCAGCTTCACGGTGTCGCCCTCACGGGTCCTGAAGGGCCGCCCGTCCGGCCCCAGGATCGTGCCGAACGCCACATGCTCGGCTCGCACCCCCTCGAGCCACCCCGCCTGCTGCGCGACGGCGAACAACATGGCGAAGTGATGGCCCTGCCTGGCATCGACGACGTACGCGATCCGCGTCGCTCGCAGCTCGCGCACCCGATAGCGGATCGCCGCCAGGTCGGTCGCCGCGTAGCCGTACCCGCCGTCGGACTTCCGCACGATCAACGGCAGGGGAGTGCCGTCTCGCCCCGTGAACCCCGGCGGGAACGCGCACAGCGCGCCCTCGTCCATTCGCAACAAGCCCAGCGACTCCAACTCCGCCACCGTCTCGTCGAGCAGCGAGTTGTAGAACGACTCGCCCCGCACGTCGCCCGGCTCGAGGGTGACGCCGAGCCGCGCGTAGCCCATCTCGAAGTGCCGTTGCGATTCGGCGACCAGCGCGTCCCAGCGGGCCAACGTCGACGGGTCGCCCCCCTGCAACGCCACCACGCGCTTGCGGGCCCGCTCGGCGAACGACTCGTCGTCCTTGAATCGCTGCGATGCCTCCTGGTACAGCGCGTTGAGATCGGCGATGCCTCCGCCGTCGAGCCCCTGGTCGACCAGGTGCTCGATCAGCATCCCGAACTGGGTGCCCCAGTCGCCCAGGTGGTTCTGGCGCACGACCTGGTGCCCGAGGTAACCGAGCACCCGCACCAGCGCGTCGCCGATCACCGTCGAGCGCAGGTGCCCGACGTGCATCTCCTTGGCGACGTTCGGCGACGAGTAGTCGACCACCACCGTCTCCGGCGCTCCGACCACGGCGACGCCCAAACGCGCATCCGAAGCCGCGGCCTCCACGGCGGCGCCCAACCACGACGGCCGCAGCGTCACGTTCACGAAGCCGGGACCGGCGACCTCCACCTTCTCCACGGCATCGCCGAGCGACAGGTGATCGACGATCGTCTGCGCCACCTCACGCGGTGGCCGGCCGACCTCCTTGGCGATCGCCATGGCCCCGTTGATCTGGAAGTCGCCGAACTGCTCCCGCTGCGACCGACGCACCACCGGGTCGAACGGGCGCCCGAACGCAGCCGTGATCGCCGCCGTACCCGCCGCTTCCAACAGTGCCAGGGGATCGCGCATTTGACCGCCATCGTCCGTGGCCCGAACCGGTAGCGTCAAACCATTCACGCACTTCCCCTCTCCCTGCTGCCGATGACGGCCGAGGTGGGCGCCGACGGGCGCCTGTCGATCGGCGGCGTCGACCTGCTCTCGTTGGCCGAAGAGGTGGGCACCCCCGCCTTCGTCTACGACGAGGCCCACCTGCGCGCCCGATGCCGTGAGGCCGTCGAGGCGTGGGGCGACGGCGTCGCCTATGCCTCCAAAGCCTTCCTCTGCAAGGCCATGGCGGCCCTCGCCCACGAGGAAGGCATGTG
>JAHWKP010000023.1 GCA_019347775.1 Actinomycetota bacterium
TGGGTGCCGAGTGGGTTGCTCAGCAGGGGAACAGTCTGGAGCCGAAGGTGTACATGATCCCGCCCGACATCGACCGCGAGATCGCCCGCCTGAAGCTGGACACGATGGGCGTCGAGATCGACCGCCTCACCCCGGCCCAGGAGGAGTACCTAGCCAGCTGGACCACCGGCACCTAACCCGCGCCGCATAATCCGTTCCGGGCGTACTTTTGCTGTCCTATGCCGGGCTAAGTACGCCCACTCAGACACCCGACCCATTCCGGGCGTACTTTGCTGCCCCAGTCGGGGCAAAGTACGCCCACTCGGGCGGGGGCGACCGGAACGGGGCGCCTGGCTAACGTCCGGGCGGTGGAGGTCGTCGTCGAGGGGCCGGGCCTCACCAGCGAGGACGTGATCGCCGTGGCCCGCGACGGCGCCCAGGTCAGCATCGGGCAACAGGCACAGGCCGCGCTGGCGGCGTCGCGGGACGTCATCGACAAGCTGGTGTCGTCAGACGAGCCTGTCTATGGCGTGTCGACGGGGTTCGGTGCCCTGGCGACGGTGTTCATCCCGTCTGACCGCAGAGTCGAACTGCAGGCCGCCCTGATCCGCTCTCACGCCGCCGGCGTCGGGCCGGCCATCGAGCCCGAAGTCGTACGGGCCACTATGTTGTTGCGGCTGCGTTCGCTGTGCATGGGTTACTCCGGCGTCAGGCCGTTGCTCGCCGAGCAGCTCGCCGCCCTCCTCAACGCCGGGATCACGCCGGTGGTCCCCGAGCACGGATCGCTCGGGTGCAGCGGCGATCTCGCCCCGCTCGCCCACATCGCCCTCGCTCTGATGGGGGAGGGCGAGACCAACGGGCCGGACGGGGAGCTGACCGACGCAGGCGCGGCACTCGCGGCCGCCTCGATCGAACCAGTGGAGCTGCAGACCAAGGAGGGACTGGCGCTCATCAACGGCACCGACGGAATGCTCGCCCACCTCGTGCTGGCCTGCGCCGACACTGCTCTTCTGTTGCGCACCGCAGAGATCGCGGCGGCCATGAGCATCGAGGCGCTGTTGGGCACCGACCGCACCTTTGCCCCCGACCTAACGCGGCTGCGGCCCCAGCCCGGACAGGCAGTCAGCGCCCGCAACCTGGTGCGACTGCTCGACGGATCTCAGATCGTCGCGTCTCATCGCTCCGACCACGCCCGCGTGCAGGACGCCTACTCCCTGCGATGCGCGCCCCAGGTGACCGGAGCAGCGCGCGACACCCTGGAATGGGTAAGGGGCGTCGCCGACCGCGAACTCGAAGCGGCCATCGATAACCCGGTGGTGTTGCCCGACGGACAGGTGGCATCCAGCGGCAACTTTCACGGAGCACCCCTCGCGCTGGCGGCCGACTTCCTCGCGATCGCGGCGTGCGACGTCGGCTCCATCGCCGAACGTCGTATCGACCGGCTGATGGACCACACCCGTTCTGACGGACTGCCGCCGTTCCTCGGCCTCGACCCGGGGGTCGACTCAGGATTGATGATTGCCCACTACAGCGCGGCCGCGCTGGTGGCGGAGAACCGGCGGCTGGCCGCGCCCGCCAGTGTCGACACCATCCCGACCTCCGCAATGCAAGAGGATCATGTGTCGATGGGGTGGGCCGCTTGTCGAAAGCTGCGCACGCTGCTGACGAACCTCCGCGGGATCGTCGCCATCGAACTGCTCTCTGCGGCACGCGCCGTCGACCTGCGGGCCCCTCTACATCCCGCTCCGGCGACGGCCCGAGTCGTCGCGGCCGTGCGCGAACGGGTCGAAGGCCCGGCCCATGATCGCTACGTGTCGCCCGAGATAGCCGCCGTCGACCAGCTCGTGGCCGACGGCACGGTGGTAGCGGCGGCCGAGTCAGAGATAGGCCCGCTCGAGTGACCGGCGCTCGCCCGGTGCGGGCCGCCCGCGGCAACACGCTGTCGTGCAAGGGCTGGCAACAGGAGGCCGCCCTGCGTTGCCTGATGAACAACCTCGATCCCGAGGTGGCCGAGAACCCCGACGACCTCGTTGTCTACGGCGGCCGGGGCAAGGCGGCCCGGGACTGGGACTGTTTCGATGCGATTGTGCGCTCGCTCGAGGGGCTCGCAAACGACGAGACGCTGCTCGTGCAGAGCGGCAAGCCCGTCGGCATCTTCCACACCCACGACATGGCGCCTCGTGTCCTCATCTCCAACTCGATGCTCGTGCCCGACTGGGCGACGTGGGAGGACTTCTGGGAACTCGAGGCCGCGGGACTGACGGCCTACGGCCAGATGACGGCCGGGTCCTGGATCTACATCGGCACGCAGGGGATCCTGCAAGGCACCTTCCAGACCTTCGCCGCGGTCGCCGATCAGCGTTTCGACGGCTCGCTCGCCGGACGACTGGTCCTCACCGCCGGCCTGGGCGGAATGGGCGGGGCGCAACCCCTGGCCATCACCATGAACGGGGGAGTAGCCCTCTGCGTCGAGATCGACCCGGCTCGCGTGGAGCGCAGACTTCGGGAGGGGTATCTCGATGAGCAGGCCGATTCGCTTGACGACGCACTCGCCCGGTGCGCGGCGGCGGTGGCCGACGCCCGACCACTCTCGGTCGGCGTGGTCGCCAACGCGGCCGAGGCCTTCCCGTCGCTGCTGGACAGCGACGCCCCGGTCGATGTCGTCACGGACCAGACCTCGGCCCACGATCCCCTCTACGGCTACCTGCCCTCCGATGTCTCGGTGGAGGCGGCCGCTCGGCTTCGCGAAGAGCAGCCCAAGGAATACGTCCGCCGAGCGCGCCAGTCCATGGCCCGGCACTGCGCGGCCATGGTGGGCTTCGCCCGCAAGGGGGCCGAGGTCTTCGACTACGGCAACAACCTCCGGGGCGAAGCCAAACTCGGCGGCTTCGAGGACGCCTTCGCCTATCCGGGCTTCGTGCCGGCATATCTGCGCCCCCTCTTCTGCGAGGGCAAGGGGCCGTTTCGATGGGTCGCGCTGTCCGGTGAGGAGAAGGACATCGCCCTTACCGACGTCGCGCTTCTGAGCGCCTTTCCCGACGAGCCCCTTCTCCAGCGCTGGCTGGCCATGGCGCCGAACCACGTGCAGTTCCAAGGCCTGCCCGCCCGGATCTGCTGGCTGGGACTCGGCCAGCGGGAGGAGGCGGGCCAGTTGTTCAACGAGCTCGTCGCGTCGGGCAAAGTCCAGGCACCCATCGTCATCGGCCGCGACCACCTCGACTCCGGATCCGTCGCCTCCCCGTACCGGGAAACCGAGGCCATGGCCGACGGATCCGACGCCATCGCCGACTGGCCCATCCTCAACGCCCTCTTGAACACGGCGTCGGGCGCGTCGTGGGTGGCCGTGCACCACGGCGGCGGCGTCGGGATGGGCAAGTCCATCCATGCCGGGGCCCAAGTCGTGGTCGACGGCTCTGACATCGCGGGCCGCCGCGCCAACCTCGTGTTGCGCAACGATCCAGGCACCGGGGTGATGCGACATGCCGATGCCGGTTACGACCGCGCGGTCGCGGTGGCGGCCCGCGAGAACATTCAGCTGCCGATGATCAGTTGAGAGCGCTCGGGGATCTGATCGTCCGGCGCGCCGCCAAGATGCTGACCAACTGCGGCGATGCGCCGGTGTTCGAAGGACCGGCCGCGGTGATCATCCGCGACGGGCGCGTCGCCAAGGTTGTGTCGGAGCTGGATCTGCGCGACGAGTTGGCCGGGTCATCGGATGCGCCAGAACTCGACGCGGAAGGCCGCGCCGTCATCCCCGGCTTCGTCGACGCCCACACTCATCTCGTGTTCGCAGGTGACAGGGCCGACGAGTTCGCGGCCCGTCTCGAGGGACGGCGCTACGAGGCCGGCGGCATCATGCGCACCGTCGAAGCGACCCGGGCGGCCAGCCTGGACGATCTCGTCGCCGGCATCGTCGAGCGGGCAGGACGCTGTCTCGACGGGGGCACCACCACCATCGAGGTGAAGTCCGGTTACGGCCTCGAGACCGAGACGGAGCGTCGGTGCCTCGAAGCCATACAGCGGGCCGGCGACCTGGTAGAGCCCGAGCTGGTGGCCACCTTCCTGGGAGCGCATCTGAATCCCGAGCCCGGATACATCGACATGTTGATCGAGGAGATGCTTCCGGTGTGCGCTCCGCTCGCTTCGAGCTGTGATGCTTTCTGTGACGTCGGAGCGCTCTCGGTGGACGAGTCGCGCCGAGTCCTGCTCGTCGGCAAGGAGCACGGTCTGACCCCCCGGCTGCACGCCGAGGAACTGGATCACACCGGAGGGGCTCAGCTCGCCGCCGAACTCGGCTGCGCATCGGCCGACCACCTGGTGCACGCGAGCAACGAAGATGCCGCGGCTCTCGCCGCCGCGGGCGTGGTGCCCGTGCTCTTGCCGGCGACCAGCTTCTCGTTGCGGTCCTCCTACGCCGATGCCCGGCGCTTTCTAGACGCGGGCGCCGAGATCGCCCTGGCGACCGACTGCAACCCTGGGACGTCCTATACGACGTCGATGCCCTTCGTGGTGGCGCTGGCATGCAGCGTCTACGGCCTGTCCGCCACCGAAGCCGTACGAGCCGCCACCGCCGGAGGAGCCAAGGCCCTGCGCCGCGACGACATCGGGATCGTGGGCCCGGGCGCACGGGGCGACCTCGTCGTGATCGACGGCGAGGACTGGGTGGACCTCGCCTACCACCCGGGTATGGACACCATCGCCCACGCCGTGAAGGAAGGAAGCATCGTCCGGTGAACGGCCAATGAGCCAGGAATGGCCCACTGCCTCAGAGTGGCTGGCGAGCAATCGGGAGGGCGGGCTCGTCGTCGCGGCCATGCCGATCTCGGAACACGCGGTGACGTCGTCGGCGGCCTACGACCGCGCCCCAGGCGAGATCCGGACTCGCCTGGCAAAGCTGTCGTCATTCCATGGCGAACGGGGCATCGACCTCCGAGACGTGGCGGTGGTCGACCGGGGCGATTCAGGCGCGCCTCCCACTCTGGACGCGCTGCTGACCATCGTTATCGGTGGCCACAACGCCGTCACCTTCCACTCGCTTTCGGCGGCCGGAGATCTCGCCGGCTGGGGGTTGCTCACCCTCGACGCCCACCACGATGTGCGCTCCTACCGGCCCGGCGCGGTCGGTAACGGCTCGCCCGTCAGGGCCCTGATCGACGCGGGGCTCCCGGGCTCCAACGTGGTGCAGATCGGTATCCATGGTTTCTCCAATGCGGCCGCCGACCGGCAATGGTGCCTGGACCAGGGCGTCACGGTGCTCGGCCCCCACGACATCGACCAGGTGAGCGCCCAGCTCGACCGGTTGGCGCAGCGCTGCGACCGGATCTACGTCGATCGCGATATCGACGTGCTCGACCGTGCCTTCGCCCCGGGATGTCCCGGCGCCCGCCCGGGCGGGATCACGCCCCGCCAACTGTTCGACGCAGCCTTCATCGCCGGGGCCCACGGCTCGGTCGCGGCGGCCGACATCGTCGAGGTCGATCCCACCTCCGACGTCGCCCACATAACCACCGACGCCGCGGCGCTCACGCTCCTGAATCTGGCCGCCGGCTTCTCCACCCGCCAGTAGGTTCGACGCGGATGTCGATGGAGGAGCCACTGGTGATGGCGCGCGGGCTGACGAAGAAGTTCGGCGACTTCGAAGCGGTCAGTGGGATCGACGTCCAGGTCGAGCGGGGCGACGTGTTCGGGTTCCTCGGGCCCAACGGGGCGGGCAAGAGCTCGACGATGCGGATGATCGGATGCGTGTCTCCGGTCTCGGCCGGCAGGCTGCGGGTCCTGGGTTTGAACCCACGCGACGAAGGACCGGCCATCAGGGCTCGGCTGGGCGTCGTGCCCCAGGAGGACAACCTCGACAACGACCTGTCTGTCGGCGACAACCTCACCATCTACGGCCGGTACTTCGGCCTCCCACGGGCTGTGATCAAAGAGCGTGCGGCGGAGTTGCTCGAGTTCATGCAGCTGGCCGAACGCCGCGACGCCCGGGTGGAGGCACTCTCCGGTGGCATGAAGCGGCGCTTGACCATTGCGCGGGCCCTTATCAATCAGCCAGACCTGCTCCTCCTGGACGAACCAACCACCGGCCTGGATCCACAAGCGCGACACCTGCTGTGGGAGCGGCTGTACCAACTGAAGCTGCGCGGGGTCACACTCGTGCTCACCACCCATTACATGGACGAAGCCGAGCAGTTGTGCGATCGCCTGGTGATCATGGATCGCGGCCACATCGTCGCCGAGGGTTCGCCCCGCGAGCTGATCAATCGTCATTCCACCCGGGAGGTCGTCGAGCTGCGCTTCAACTCGATGGAGGACCGGGAGCATTCCGTTCCCCGGCTGGCGGACCTGAGCGGTCGGGTCGAGCCGGTGGGAGAGCGGGTGCTCGTCTATACCGACAACGGCGACGCGACGGTCTCGGCCATCACGTCCAACGGCGTGCACCCTGCGGCGGTGCTCGTGCGACGGGCCAGCCTGGAGGACGTGTTCCTGATCCTCACCGGCCGCACCCTGGACGAGTGATGCTGGCCACGGCGACGGCGCGGTGGCCGTTCACCCGAGCGGTGGAGCGCGAGATCCGCGTGTTCTCCAGGCTCTGGAGGGGCACCGTCTTCTCGACGTTCCTCAACCCCATCGTGTTTCTCCTGGCGATGGGAATCGGAGTTGGCGGCATGGTCGACGAGCACTCCGGCGAGGTGGCCGGCGTGCACTATCTCGCCTTCGTGGTGCCCGGGATCATGGCCGCCAGCGCCATGCAGACCGCGGCGGGCGACTCCCTGTGGCGGGTACTGGCGGGACTCAAGTGGATGCGGTTCTTCCATGCCATGGTGGCGACGCCGCTGACCCCCGCCGACGTCTACGCCGGCAAAGTGACGTGGACCGGCATGCGGATCGTGATGTCGTCCAGTGTGTTCCTGGGCGTCGCCACGGTGTTCGGCGGAGTCCTGTCGCCGCTTGGGCTGCTGGCCATACCGTCGGCGGTTCTAACCGCGGTCACGTTCGCGGCGGTGATCACGGCTTACGCGGCGACCCAGGACAGCGAGGCCAAGTTCGCGGTCGTCTACCGCCTGGGCGTGATCCCTCTCTTCCTGTTCTCGGGGACCTTCTTCCCGGTGTCGCAGCTCCCGGACTGGGTCGAGCCGCTGTCGCGGCTCTCGCCGCTCTATTACGGAGTGGAGCTGTGCCGGATGTTCACGACCGGCGATCCCCGGTGGGGCGTCGCCTTGGTCGACGTAGTGGTGCTCATCGGGATCGCCGCACTGGGCTGGCGCTGGGGCACGCGCAGCTTCACCAGGCGGTTGACGACGTGAGTACTAGAGGCGGGGGGGTCGGGGCGTTCCGCACGTCCCCACCGCCAGCGATGAGCGCTCGCGCGAAGAGCCAGTGGCAAAGTCCTGTTAGAAGGGCGATGCACATCGTCGAGCGCAACGTGCGGGCCTACGGCAATCAACTCTTTGGGTTGCTGAGCGCGTTCTTCGAGCCCGTTCTGTACTTCTTCTCCATCGGAATCGGCGTCGGCATGTTGGTGGGAGACGTCACCACCGCCGGCGGCCAGAGCGTCTCCTACCGGTCGTTCGTTGCCCCCGGCCTCATGGCGGTCGCAGCGATGAACGGCTCCATCTTCGACACCACTTTTAACTTCTTCATGAAGCTCAGGATGGCCAAGACCTACGACGCCGTGCTGGCCACGCCGATGGGAGTCCACGACGTCGCCGCCGGCGAGGTCGTCTGGGCTCTCAGCCGGGGATCGCTGCAGGCCTTGGCCTTCCTGGTCGTCATGGCCGCCATGGGCTTGATCGAGTCGGTCTGGGCGCTATTCGCCCTACCGGCGGCGCTTCTCATCGGGATGGCCTTCGCGGGCGCCGGCCTCGCCGCGGCCACGTGGATCCGCTCCTTCGTGGACTTCGACTACATCGCCCTCGCTCTGATCCCGCTCTTTCTGTTCTCCGGGGTCTTCTTCCCGCTGAGTCGCTATCCGGACGCGGTCGGCAGCGTGGTGGCCGTGACACCGCTGTACCAGGGGGTCGAGTTGCTTCGGGGCCTGGTCCTCGGTGAGGTCGGTCCCGGGTTGCTGATCAACGTCGCCTATCTGGCGATCATGGGTCTGGGTGGAATGCGCATCGCCGGAGTTCGCCTGGGAAGGTTGCTCCAGCCTTAGTTCGTCACCAGCGGTTCGTATCGTGCGAGCCGTGGAGAAGCTGGCCGATCTGCCGCCGCGGCCGAACGGGCTTGCCGGCCTGGTCGCTCTGTTCGAGTACACCGGCCTCGGTCGCGAAGTGATCCTGGCCCTGAAGCACACGAGAGGGGTCGACGCCGTGCCGGACTTGGCCGACGCCCTGGCCGACGGGGTGCGCCGCGCTAACTGGGATCCATCGCCGTCGGTGGTCACTTGGGTGCCGACGACGGCCGACCGGCGAAGTGCCAGAGGCTACGACCAGAGCCGGCTACTGGCGAAGGCCGTCGCCCGTCGCTTGCGGCTGCCCTGCCGGCGCCTGCTCGTGCGTCACGGCCGAGCTCAACAGGGGCTCGGTGCAACCGCCCGCCGCCGCGGGCCGGAGCTGGCGGTTCGACGCGCGCTGGCGGGTCCGGTGCTAATCGTCGATGACGTGCTCACCACCGGCGCCACGCTCTCGGCTGCGGCATCGACGTTGAGAGCAGCCGGAGCACCCGAGGTGTTCGCCGCCGTTGTGGCCTTCGCTCCTCCCGGCCACGACCGGACTCGTCGCCAGGAGCATTGAGCGGGCCGCTTACTCGGGAGGCCCCATCCGGCGGGACACGTACCATTCGTAGATGGACCATGTGCAGGTCTGTGGTTGCGGGACGGGGAACCACCCGTCCTCAGTCGATGCCAGCCGCGGGCGAAGCGACCCACGTAAGGCGGCTTCCGGCTTCGGTCGGGGCGCCGCTGAGCATGGCGCGGTTTAGATGTAAGTCCTTGGCCACCCGCCCGAAATCCGAGCGGGGTCCCGGCCAAGGCGGATGTGGGGCCAAAGACCAGGTCAGCTGCACATGGTCACTATCTAATGGAGGTAGGCGATGCAGATAGCGGTTCGCGGAAGGCATGTGGAAGTTCCCGAATACGTCCGGGAGCACACGCTGGAGAAGCTGGCTCGGCTGGAGAGATTTCTCGAGGGCATGGACACAGCCGAAGTGAGATTCACCGAGGAACAAAACCCGCGAATTGCTGACAAGGAGGTCTGCGAAGTCACTCTCCACGGCCACGGCCACGTCGTACGGGCCCGCGCCAGCGCCACCGACATCTGCGCCGCAGTCGACCGGGCCACGGCCAAACTCGAGCACAGCCTCACGAAGCTGAAGGGAAAGCTCGTGGGCCGCTCTCACCCGCGGCGCCGGGGCGGCCCACCCAAGGCTGCCGCGCCCGGCGAGATTCCCGAGGATCTGGTCGCAGGGCTCGCCCAGAGCGAAAACGGCGACGTACCCGGTGGCGATTCGGGCGAAGACGAGTACCGAAACGACATCGAGGGCAGGATCATCAGGACCAAGCGCTTCGAGATGAAGCCCATGACGCCCGACGAGGCGGCCATGCAGATGGACCTTCTAGGACATAGCTTCTTCTTGTTCACCAGCTCCGAAAACGGCCGCGCCGCGGTCGTATACCACCGCGACGACGGCGAGATTGGCATGATCGAGGCCATATGAGCGAGACCTCAGCTACCGATGACTCATCCGGAGGCACCCGCGTCCTCATCGCCGACGATCAGGCGATCTTCCGGCGCGGGCTGTGCTCGATGCTCGGAACCGAAGAAGGCATCGATGTCATCGGCGAGGCCGAGAACGGTGAGGAGGCCGTAGCCAAGGCCGCCGACCTGGCTCCCGACGTCGTGGTCATGGACGTGCGCATGCCCCGCATGAACGGCATCGAGGCGGCCCGCAAGATCCGGGACGAAACCCCGACCACGAAGATCGTCATGCTCACCATCAGTGACGAGGAGGACGACCTCTACGCCGCCATCAAGGCCGGAGCCAACGGTTACCTGCTGAAAGACGTAGCCGTCGACGAAATCGCCGAGGCCGTGCGCGACGTAATGGCCGGTCAGAGCCGGATTTCACCGGCCATGGCGTCCAAGCTGCTCAACGAGTTCTCCTCCCTGGCCCAGAAAGCCGACTCCAAGCAGGAGGCCGCCGGTCCCCAGCTCACGGCCCGCGAGCTCGAGGTCCTGCGCCACGTCGCCCGAGGCATGAGCAACAAGGAAATCGGCGTCGACCTCTACATCTCGGAGAACACGGTCAAGAACCACGTGCGCAACATCTTGGAGAAGCTGCACCTCCACAGCCGCATGGAGGCCGTGCTCTACGCCATGCGCCGCCAGCTCCTGGACCTGAACGAGGGCGAAGAACCCGCCAGCTGAGCCGGCGTGCCGGGCCGGGCGGCATCTGGCCGTATGGTCCGTAGAATCAGAGGTCCCGTATGAAGTTCGTCACCAAGCTGCTGCGCGCCGGCGAGGGGAAGAAGCTCAAGGCTCTCGCGAGCCTCGTGCCTGACATCAACGCCCTGGAGCCCGAGATGAAGGCTCTCTCCGACGACGCCCTGAAGGCCAAGACCGACGAGTTCAAAGCCCGGCTGGCCAACGGCGAGGACCTGAACGACCTGTTGCTCGAGGCGTTCGCGGTCGTCCGGGAAGCGTCCTGGAGGGTGCTCGGCAAGCGTCATTTCGACGTGCAGCTGATGGGAGGAGCCGCCCTGCACTTCGGCTGGATCGCCGAGATGAAGACCGGAGAGGGCAAGACCCTCGTGGCCACGATGCCCCTTTACCTCAACGGTCTGGCCGGCAAGGGCTGTCACCTCGTGACCGTGAACGACTACCTCGCCAAGTTCCACGCCGACTGGATGGGTCAGGTGTACCGCTGGCTCGGTCTCAGTGTGGGCACGGTTCTTCCGTCCATGCGCGATGCGTCGCTAAAGCGCGAGGCCTATGCCGCGGACATCACCTACGGCACGACGACTGAGTTCGGTTTCGACTACCTGCGCGACAACATGGCTCAGTCGCGCGAGACGCAGGTCCAGCGGGACCACGCCTACGCCATCGTCGACGAGGTCGACTCGATCCTCATCGACGAGGCCCGCGTGCCGCTGATCATCAGCGGCCCCGCCGCCCAGGCCGCCAAGCTCTATTACCAGTTCGCCGGAATCGTCCGCGGGCTGCAGAAGGACGTCGACTACGAGGTCGACGAGGAGAAGCGCACGGTCGTACCGACCGAGGACGGGATCAACAAGGTCGAGGAGGCCCTCGGCGTAGACAACCTCTACGACGCGGTGTCGGCCGCTTACGTCCACCAGCTCGGGAACGCATTGCGGGCCAAGGAGCTCTACCGCCGCGACCGCGAGTACCTCGTCATGGACGGTGAGGTCAAGATTGTCGACGAGTTCACCGGGCGCATCCTCGAGGGGCGGCGTTGGTCCGACGGCCTGCACCAGGCGGTCGAGGCCAAGGAGCGGGTGCGCATCAAGGACGAGGACCACACGTGGGCCACCGTCACCCTCCAGAACTACTTCCGCATGTACGAGAAGTTGGCCGGGATGACGGGAACGGCCCAGACCGAGGCCGGCGAGTTCGCCGGCACCTACGGCCTGCCGGTGGTCCCGATTCCCACTAACCAGCCGATGATCCGCGCGGACCAGCCGGACCTGATCTACCGCACGGAGATGGCGAAGTTCAACGCCGCCGTGGCCGACATCGCTGAGCGCTTCGAGCGCGGTCAGCCCGTGCTGGTGGGTACCGCGTCGGTGGAGAAGTCCGAGGTCCTGTCGCGCTTGCTCGAGAAGAAGGGCATTCCCCACGCCGTCCTGAACGCCAAGCAGCACGCCAGAGAGGCCGAGTTCGTCGCCCAGGCCGGTCGGCTGCACGGAGTCACCGTCGCCACCAACATGGCCGGCCGGGGCGTCGACATCCTGCTCGGCGGCAATCCGGAGTCACTGGCCCGTCAGGAGACCGTCGCTCAAGGGCTCGACCCCGACAGTGAGGAAGGCCTCGCCAAGCAGAAGGAACTGCTTCCCGGACTGGAGGCGTCCTGCCAGGCCGAAGGCGACGAAGTCCGAGCGCTCGGCGGGCTCTACGTGCTCGGCAGCGAGCGACATGAGGCTCGGCGCATCGACAACCAGCTTCGCGGTCGTGCGGGACGTCAGGGAGACCCGGGCGAGAGCCGGTTCTACCTGTCCATCGAAGACGACCTCATGCGCCTATTCGCCACCGGTGCTCTCAACTGGGTGATGTCGCGCAGCATGCCGGAGGACCAGCCCATCGAGGCCAGCATGGTCACCAAGGCGATCGAGCGGGCGCAGACTTCGGTCGAGGCGCGTAACGCCGAGATCCGCAAGGACATCCTCAAGTACGACGAAGTCCGCAACGAGCAGCGCAAGATCATCTACGCCCGCCGCGGCCAGATCCTGGACGGGGCCGACCTGCGGGACGAGACGCTCGAGATCCTCGAGAGCGCGATCTCCGGCGTCGTCCTGGAGTTCTGCAGCGGTTACTCCGAGGACTGGGATCTCGAGGGCCTCCACGCCGCCGCGCAGGCGTACTACCCGACGAAGTTCACGGTTGAAGAACTGGCGAAGGCCGAAACCGCCGAAGACCTGCGCGAGAGCCTGCTGACCGAGGCGCTTGCCTACTACGAGGAGCGCGAGCAGTCGATCCCGGGCGGGCCCGAGCAGATGCGCGAGCTCGAGCGCCAGATCATGTTGCAGATCATCGACCAGCGCTGGCGCGAGCACCTGATCGAGATGGACCACCTCTACGACGGAATCTTCCTTCGCGCCATGGGGCAGAAGGACCCGCTAGTGGAGTGGACCCGGGAGGGCTACGACATGTTCGGCCTCCTGATGGGCTCGATCGATGCCGACTACGTCAAGTACGTGATGCACGCCCAGATCGTCACCGAGGCGGCCGAGGGCCCGGACCTCGACCAGGCCCATTACGTCTCCGCCGAAGGCCCCGTCCAGGGTTCACAGGCCATGCGCCAGGCCGCGGGCGCTCCTCCCCCCGCCACTCCTCAGGCCGCGGCCGCGGCCACTCGTGCCCAGCAGCAGCCGGTCTCGGTGGCCGCGCCCCAGCCGACGGCGGCGCCCGATGGGAACTACCAGACCGGCGCGGTGGCGACTCAGACGGTCGAGGAGACCCAGACTCCGATCGTGAAGTCCGAGCACGAGAAGCTCGGTCGGAACCAGCCGTGCTGGTGCGGGAGCGGCAAGAAGTTCAAGCTCTGCCACGGCAAATAGCTCGGCGTGCCCTTGCCCGACGCCCCTGATTTCAGCGCGCTCGCCAAGCGGCTCGACGACGCCGAGGGCTATCTCGATCTCACCGATCTGAGGGAGCGCCGCGCCGACCTCGAGCCCCGGATCGCCGCACCTGATCTGTGGGACAACCCTGACGACGCGCGCCGGGTGACGACCGAGTACGGGCGCATCAACGACGACATCGAACTGCTGGAGAAACTGCGCTCCCGGCTCGACGACGCCCGGACGCTGTGGGAGATGGCATCGGAGGAGGGCGACGCAGCGTCCGGCAACGAGGCGATCAAGGAGGCCGAGTCGCTCGCCCATGAGCTCGACGAGCTCGAGCTGCGGTCGCTGCTGGGTGGCGAGCACGACGAGCTGGACGCGGTGTGCGAGATCCATTCCGGCGAAGGAGGCACCGATGCCCAGGACTGGGCCGAAATGCTGCTGCGCATGTACCTGCGCTGGGCCGAGCGCCGGGGCTTCGAGGTCGAGCTCGACGAGGTGTCGCCCGGCCAGGAGGCCGGCATCCAGTCGGCCACGTTCATCGTGCGGGGTCGCCACGCCTACGGGTTGCTCCTCGGCGAGAAGGGTGTCCACCGGCTGTACCGGATCTCGCCCTTCGACTCCCAGGCGCGGCGCCAGACGTCTTATGCCGCCCTCGACGTGGTGCCGTTCATGGAGGACGTATCCGACGAGGTAAAGATCGACGACAAGGACCTGCGGGTCGACACCTACCGGTCGTCGGGCGCCGGCGGCCAGCACGTGAACGTCACCGACTCGGCCGTTCGCCTCACCCACCTGCCCACCGGCATCGTGGTCGCCTGCCAGAACGAGCGCAGCCAGCTGCAGAACAAGGCCAAGGCCATGCAGATCCTGGCCGCCAAGCTGGCCGAGCGGGCTCGCCAGGAACGCCTGGAAGAGATGGCCAAGTTGAGCGGCCCCCAGGGTGCGGTATCGAGGGGCGGGGCCTTCATCCGGGGCTACGTGATGGCGCCCCAGCAGATGGTGAAGGACGAAAGGACGGGTCACGAGACCGGAAACGTCCAGGCCACCCTCGACGGCGAGCTGGACGAGTTCATGGAGGCCTACCTGCGGTGGCGCCGTTCTCAGGACCCAGGCCGATAGCGTGGATCGCCGCACTACGGGGCCGGGACGAACGCGGACATTGGGGATCGGGAGCTACGAATGATCAAGCTGGAGCGGGTCACCAAGTCCTACAAGGGGTCCACGGTCGCCCTTCGGGACTGCTCGGTCGACATCGCCAAGGGTGAATTCGTCTTCCTGGTCGGACCGTCGGGGTCGGGCAAGTCGACCTTCCTGCGCTTGGTCACCAGGGAGGAGCCGCCCGACTCGGGTCAGATCTGGGTCGCGGGCCGCAACATCGGACAGCTCAGCAGCTGGAAGGTGCCGCTGCTGCGGCGCAACATCGGATCGGTCTTCCAGGATTTCCGGCTGCTTCCGAACAAGACGGTGTCGGAGAACGTGGCCTTCGCCTTGGAGGTGATCGGCAGGCCCAAGCACGTGATCGGCTCGACCGTGCCTCAGATCCTGGACCTGGTCGGGCTGTCCAACAAGGCGCAGAACTTCCCGCACGAACTCTCCGGGGGCGAGCAGCAGCGAGTGGCCGTTGCCAGGGCGTTCGTGAACCGGCCGCTGATCCTGCTGGCCGACGAGCCCACCGGAAACCTCGATCCCACGACGACCGAGGGCATCATGCGGCTCCTCGACCGGATCAACCGGACGGGCACCACCGTGGTTATGGCGACTCACGACGTCGGCATCGTTGACACCATGCGCCGCCGGGTGATCGAGCTCGACCACGGCGTCGTCATCCGCGACCAGGCCCGCGGTGTCTACGGAACCGCGAGTTAGCGCTCATGGCCCTTTCCCTC
>JAHWKP010000024.1 GCA_019347775.1 Actinomycetota bacterium
GAGGGTGGAAACTTCTTCCTCGAGGTCAGCCGCGTGCTCGCGGATCTCAGTCATTTCCGCTTCGTAGGCCGCTAGGCGTTCGTCTGCCATTCCTCTGCGACCCTACCCCCGCCCAATCCCGCTACGAGCCCACCGAACTCCTAGTTTGCACGGGAATCACCGTGCTTATCTGTTAGCTTAGGTTCATGCCCGCCTACAAGGTTTGGATCGACCAGGACCTCTGCACAGGCGATGGCCTGTGCGAGGAGATCGCACCCGCAGTTTTCACCCTTCTCGACGACGGCTTGGCCTACGTCAAGGAAGGCTCCAAGGTCTATAGCGACCCAGGGGGCCCCTCCGGCGTGGCGCCTGTGCCCGACGACATGATCGAGGCCACCGTGGAGTCCGCCGAGGAGTGCCCCGGCGAATGCATCTTCATCGAACCCGCCTGAGCTGATCCCTTCTCATCGAAGGGAATAACCGCCATATCTGGCGCCCATCGTCTTCAAAACACCCTTCTAGGCGGCGCGGAGGCAGGGGCCGGTGTCGGCTTCGCCTCGTGTCGGGATGGCCAGGACCTCGCGCAGTTCGTCTGACGTGAGGGCGTACGAGGTGTTGGGGTTGTCCGGCGCCACGGCGAAAGCCACGCCGACGACGTTGCCGTCGGGCGCAACCAGCGCCCCTCCGCTGTCGCCCTGCTGCAACCGGGCCGCCAGGATGAAAACGTCGCGCTCGGTGGGCTTGCTGTTGTAGAGGTCGCGGCCGACGGCGTCAACCCGCTGCCGAATGGCGGCGGCGGCAACGCGCAGTGCTTCCTGACCCTCAGGATGGCCGAAGACCGCGCCTTCCATCCCCTCGGCGCCTTCGCCTATGGGCAGCGGTTCCTGGCCGAGGTTCGGCACGGCCAGCACCGCGAGGTCGCGGTCCGGGTCGAACAGGATGACGGTGGCGGCCCTTCTCCGGCCATCCGGTCGGAGGACGATTGTCCGCGACTCGCCCGCCACCACGTGGGCGTTGGTGACGATCAGGTTCTCGCCGGCCGCAAAGCCACTCCCCTGCTGGAGTCGCTCACAAGCGTGCGACTCGACCTTGACGGTCGACTGCGCGACTCGAGCCTGAACCTCGGGCGAAAGCGCCAGGGTCGCGGGCGGCGGGCCAAGATCCGGCGCTGGGCGAAGGGCGTCGAAGACCTGCGGGAATCCATTGCCTCCGACCAGGCGCCGGACGGTGTCGGCCGCGTCCGGCGGGGGCGGAGTAACCCGGTCGATAGTCCGCGCCAGCAACGAACCCCGCGCCATCTGCGCCGAGAGCCCCGGCACTGCGGCGAGCGTCGGTAGGAGGAGCCACACGACGGCCAGCACGCCGAAGGCGCCGAGGCACAGCCCGAGAGTGTGGTCGAGCGTCCTCAGACCGAGCCGACGCGGGACCGTCGAGACAATCCGGTTCCCCAGCACCATGCCCACGGCCTGCCCAAGGAAAGTGCCGCCAAAGATGACAAGGGCGGCGAGCCCGAGCCGCGTGGCGGCGCCGTCCGGCCCGACTGACCGAAGGAGGCTCGGCAGCAGCCGCACCGCGAGGTAGAAACCGATGGCGAGACCGAACCACGACGCCGCCCTCGTGACGAAACCCAACCGGAAGCCGGCGGTCCCGGCGACGATCACCAAGCCGATGACGACAAGGTCGAAGGCGTTCACGGGGTTCTTCTATGAGAGCCGCTACCGGGGCCGATGCCGCCTTCGGCTTTTCGGTCCCACTGGGTTGCGTCGGGGCCCAGAAGGCGGGCCGCAGTCAGGAAGCCCGTGTGGGCGACCATACGGTGGTCCGGTCGCACCGCCAACCCTTCGACGTGCCAGGTCCGCACCAAGACCTCCTGCGTGCTCGCAAATCCGAAGGCACTCTGATCGAGCGCCTCACGAAGTTGGGAAACCTGAACGATCGACGGCAGGTAGGCCGCCAGTATCCCGCCCGGCACCAGCACCTCCTCGGCAGCCTTGATCACCCGCCAGGGCTCAGGGAGGTCAAGCACTACCCGGTCGTAACCGTCGCCCTCGATGCCGTCGTAGACGTCAGCTACCCGCAAATCGAATCGAGAGGCGGCTTCCTCGCCCAGGCCTTCCACCACATTGCGCCGTGCCCGGTCGGCGAAGTCGTCTCGTATCTCGTATCCGGTGATCACCGCGCCGGCCCGGAGCATCGCCATGGATAGCGCTCCCGAACCGACCCCGGACTCGACCACGCGGGCGCCGGGGAATATGTCGGCCAGCATCATCAGGGCGCCAAGATCCTTGGGGTAGATCACCTGCGCGCCCCGCGGCATGTCCACGACGAGATCGGCGAGCGTTGGCCGCAAGGCAACAAATCGCGCGCCTGAAGCCGAGGTCGCAACTGATCCTGGAGTCCTACCGATCAACTCCGCGTGATCCACCGTGCCCGCGTGGGTGTGGAACTTCTGACCTTCCTCGAGGCGCACGAGATAGCGCCTACGCCGCCGATCGATGAGCAGCACGCGCTCCCCCGCCCGGAAGACCGAGGGGAGCTCGCTCAAATGCGTTCGAGAGTCGGACGCTTGCCCATGGCGTCGCGGCTGTGCTCGATGAGCAGCGTCTCGCCAGGGCGCAGCTCCTCACGCAAAGTGTCCTGGTCGCCGCGACTCGTGAGCCAGCGGACGAAACGAAAGATCCAGGCGACCACCGTGACTACGAGCCAGATCCGCCCGCCACCGAGGAAGAGCCTTGCCGTACCCATCCGCGATGCGCGATTGATCAAGTTCAAGGGCACGACGAACTCAGATTCGCTTGATCTCGACGAAGGTCGACTTGCGCCGACCCTTGCGGCGGCCCATCAGGAATGCAACGCCCACGACGGCCGCCACCACGACGATGCCGACAGCCGCCACTACCGGCAGGTTCTCCTTGACCGGTGGCCCGCTCTCTCCGCCGGGCATCAGGTCGCGGATCCGACTTTCGATCTGTTCAGGAGTGATCTTCTTGTCAAGGCTGGCCGCGCTCATTTCTTGGCTCCGATCCTGGTGAGGGTGAATCCGCCGACGACGACTGCACCGACGAAGACGATGAGATAGGGCGCCCAGGAGAAGTTGCCCGCGAACGTGGTGCCAGTCTCCGTCTGGAGGGCGCGCAGCCCCGCGAGGGCCAAGAGCACACAGCCTGCGGCGAGGAGAAACGATCCCAACAGGCCGAACGCGAGGTAGCGCCCGAGGTTCTTGATTGGGTCGATCGTCTCCTGCTTTACATAGGCGACGATCAGAGCTTTGACCTCGGTCAGCTCCGCGAAGAACCCCTCGCCGTCGCCTGACTTGGCCTTCTTTCGTCCGAACACTGGACCATTCTTCCGCGTCTGGCCCCCCCGGCGCGCGGAAGCGCGCTTTCCTAGCCGCCTCTGGCTAGGCGCGCCATGAGCGTGTCGCCCGCCTGCGCCGCCAGTTCCTCCACCAGGGCAAGGCGGGCATAGGCGCTTTCGGCCTCGAGAAGCCGCTGGTGATCGTGCACCGGCACCGGCGCGACAGCCGCCAGCTCGTAACTTGCCCGAACCGGGTCACTGGCGATGACAAGCGAAGCAGAGTGAGCCGGCTCATCCAACTCGGCTTTCAAGGTCAAGGCCCGCTTCACGGCGCGCTCAGCTCGGGGGACTAGCTCCGAGGCGGGCTCGGCCTCGGGCTCCAGGTCGGGCAACGGCTGGACCAGCGCGACCGGATATGGATCGTCAGGCAACCAAGTGTCGACCCGGATTCGTTCTTCACCGTGGGCGATCATCTGCCACTGCCCGTCAGGGAGCTCCAGCGCCTCGGTCACCCTCGCCTTCGTTCCGATCTCGTGGCGCTGATCGCCCCCGCCGACCTCGGATCCTCGACTGATCAGCACAATGCCGAAGCGCCCGTTGCCGGCTGAGAGGTCCCGGCCCAGAGCGCGGTAGCGGGGCTCGAAGAGGTGCAGCGCTATGGCGACATGCGGATAGAGCACCGTCTCCAACGGGAACATGGGCAGAGGCGTGGCCGGCACTACTTCACCCTTCCCTAGCAGCAAGGCGACTGATCACCGGCCGGGGCGAGAGCTCGGACTCCGGGGGGGCCTCCGGGTACAGCGCCACGGCAACACCTATCAGTTCCTGCAGTTGCCTACCCCGCGACTCGCTCGGCACGCCATTCGCAATGAACGCGAAGTCGATCGGCGATCCCGTCCCGGTGGGCGCCCATCCGGAAAGGCTCACGACGCCGTCGAGCGCTCCCGTCTTGGCGCGTAGCTGTCCCGCGGCGGGCGTGTCGTGGAACCGGCGGGCGAGAGTTCCGGTCTTTGCGGCCACAGCCAATCCTCTGCCGATGACGTTCTCCCGGTTCTGCTCCGTGAGGGCGAGGTCGAGGGCGCGGCACGAGGCCCGATTGCCGCGATCCAACCCGGACCCGTCGGTTGGCTCGTAGAGATCCGGGTCGACGCCGGCTCCAACCAACACCTCATCCATGGCATCGAGGCCCGCTGCGGTGCTGCCCTCGCCGCGCAGCGAAAGTCCCAGCTCCTTGATCAGAAGTTCGGCGGTGGTGTTGTCGCTTTCTCGCAGTAACGCCTCGAGGATCTCTGACAGCGGCGGGGACTCGACGGTGGCAATGGCAACGGCCTCCTCTGGCGCTTCGCCGCTCGTGACGGCACCTAGCACCACGCCGGCCCGCTCCGCCGCGGATGCGATAAGACCGGCGGCGTGAGCCGGCGGAGCCGATGCCACCGCCCGGCTGGAGCCGAAGGCGGTGAACCCGTCGTTCACGAGCAGCGCTCCGAGTGGCCCCACCGCGCCCTGGGTCACATAACCCGGCTTCCACGTCGGAATGAATCGGACGTCGTCGTAGCGGGAGTCGTCGCCCACCAGATCTCCCCGCACCTCGCGCACGCCGGCCGAGACCAACGCGTCAGCGAGGGAGCTGACTTTGGTGTGCAGTTGAGGCTGATTAGGAAACGACGCCGCGTATTCATCGGTCATGATCACCGGATCGCCCCCACCGACGATCCACAAATCACCGGAGATGACGCCGTCGCTCGGAGGGGAGCTGGCGCGGAACTCGGTTACGAATCGGTAATCAGCGCCGAAATGCTCGAGGGCCGCGCTGGCGGTTAGCAGCTTCAAGTTTGAGGCCGGGATCAGAGCCAGATCCGGACGGATTTCGTGGATCCGTCGCTGACCCTGGTCGACGACAAGACACGACTGCTGGGCTGCGGCGCCATAGGCGGGATCGGCGAGGGCGCGACCCAGACGTGAACGCAGAATGCGATCGGCGACCTCACGTGCAACCAGGCTTGGAACTCTCCTGGCGGATAAGACCGGCGTGCTCAGGGCGGCATCGGGAACCGTGGAGCCCTCGACTTGGGCAACCGGCGCGTTGCCGATCGCCAGGCCGATCGACGCCAGGCCGATGACGGCGACGAGCGCCAGTGCGACTCGCGTGCGGGTTGACGATGCGGCCGAGTGCTTCAGGAGTCCGCCGCCTCGGGTTCGGTGCTCAGCGAGAGCAGATAGGTGGAGGAAGCGCGGGCGACACGCCGGCCGGCGTCGTCCACTACGTCGGCTTCGACGAAGGCGACCCGCGAGCCGCCAGAGACCACGATGGCAGTACAGGTCAAGATGCTCCCGACGGGGACGGGGCGCAGGAAGCTGACCTTCATCTCGGCGTTGGCTGAACGCTCGACCCGCCCTCCCTGGCCGACGGCCCAGGTAATCGACGACGCACCCATCGCCGAGTCGCACAGCGCAGCGAGGAATCCTCCCTGGAGGACCCCCAACGGATTGGTGAAGCGCTCCTCCACATGCATGGTCCAAGTCGTGCGTCCTGGCGTGGATTTGTCCGTGCAGGTCAAACCGAGCGTGAGATCACAGGGCGGAGGCACCTGAGGACGTCTTGGCACGGCCGAAAGCGTGACATGCGTACGATGCCGCGATGGCTGATGTAGAAGGAAACACGGGCGGGTCGACGATGCTCGACATGGTGAGCAAGCTCGAGGAGAGCGGCTACACCGGTCAGTTCGCCGTCAGCCAGGAAGGCCAGCTTCGCTGCCTCACGTGCGACACCAATGTGGACCCCGAGTTGATCGAGCCTGACTCGTTCCTGCGAGTCGAGGGCGCCTCCGATCCCGACGACATGGCCGCCGTCGCCGCCATCACATGCCCGAACTGCAATGCCAAGGGCACGGTCGTCCTGAAGTACGGACCTGAAGCGTCCCCGGAGGACGCTCACGTCCTGTCGGCCTTGGGACCCGGCCCCACCAGCTGAATGGACATTCTCGCCGCGCTGTTCGTCGAGGAGATCGGCACCCGCCAGGTCGCGGGCCCGTCCACGCGCATAGACCTGACCGGCGTGCATTTTTCATTCGCCGCGCCCAATCCGCCGCCGGTCACCATCGGGCCGCACCTGGTCGTTCTCGTTCGCTGCCCGAAGAACGAGAGCGGTCAGACCGTTCTGGAGGTGGTGTTCCGGAAGGAAGACGGCGAACAGGTGGCTCGCAATGTCCAGCCGGTGAACGTCGAACCTGGCAAGTTCGGGCGCCTGCTCGTGCGGGGCGAGCTGACCTTCGAGGACTACGGCACCATCGAGGCCCACTGCCGGCTGGGCGACGGACCCTGGCTGGTTGTTCCCCTGGCGCTCCTACCGGGGGGATAGCGAGCGGGCGCGTCCGCGCTCGATTACCACTAGTGCTGAACGGATAGGTTCCCAGTAGTGCCGAAGACCACCCCAAACCTCGACCTCGAGCGGGTGGAAGAGCTGGCGAGGCGGCTCCGGATCGACAGCGTGCGCAGTGCCGCCGCTGCCAGCTCGGGCCATCCCACTTCTTCGCTCTCCGCCGCCGATCTCATCGCCGTCCTGGCTGCCCGTCACCTCCGCTACGACCCCAACAAGCCAGACCATCCCGGCGCGGACCATTTGGTGTTCTCCAAGGGCCACGCCTCTCCGCTCTTCTACGCCTATCTAAAGGCGATCGGGGCGGTCGATGACGAGCAACTGCTCAGCTTCCGCAAACTGGGCAGCAAGCTCGAGGGCCACCCGACACCGGTGCTTCCGTGGGTCGACGTGGCGACTGGTTCCTTGGGACAGGGGCTTCCGGTCGGCGTCGGCATCGCCCTAGGGGCCCGGTTGCAGGGTGCTCCCTCACGCGTGTTCGTGCTGTGTGGGGACAGTGAGATGGCCGAAGGGTCTGTATGGGAAGCGGTCGAGGCCGCCTCCTTCGAGGGGCTGGAGCGACTGGTGATGCTCGTCGACGTCAACCGTCTCGGTCAGCGGGGACCAACCCGTTACGGCTGGGACCTCGACGTCTACGCCCGCCGGCTCGAGGCCTTCGGCTGGCGCACCATCCAAATCGACGGACACGACATCGCCGATATCGACCAGGCGATGTCGCAGGCCACCGAGTCCTCCGGCCAGCCGACCGCCATTCTCGCCCGCACTGTGAAGGGCAAGGGAGTGCCTTCGGTGGCCGACGCCGACGACGCGCACGGCAAGCCGGTGCCGGACGAATCGGTGGCTCTCGAAGCGCTCGGCGATGCGCCCGACACCCCGTTCAGTCCTCTGCCACCGCCGGACTTCACTGTGCCCGCCGAATCCACTTCCAAGCTCGATCTGCCGTCCTACAAGGTCGGAGAAAAGATGGCAACCAGGAAGGCTTACGGCGAAGCGTTAGCAGCCCTCGGTGCAGGCCGCTCGGCCGTCGTGGCCCTCGATGGCGAAGTCGGCAACTCCACTTACTCGGAGATCTTCGAAAAGGCTCTGCCGGACCGGTTCTTCCAGATGTACATCGCAGAGCAGCAGCTCGTGGCCGCCGCGGTGGGACTCCAGGTGCGGGGACTGCGGCCGTACCCGTCGACGTTCGCCGCCTTCCTCAGTCGGGCTTATGACTTCGTGAGGATGGCGGCGGTGAGCCGAGCCGACCTGAAGCTGTGCGGGTCACACGCCGGCGTGTCAATCGGCGAGGACGGACCGTCCCAGATGGGGCTGGAGGATCTCGCCTCGTTGCGCGCGATCCACAACTCGGTCGTGTTGTATCCGTGCTGCGCCAACCAGACAGCTCAGCTGGTGACCCTGATGGACGATCACCGCGGCATCAGTTACATCCGCACGACCCGCGGAGCCACCCCGGTCCTCTATGAGCCCGGCGACACCTTCGAAATTGGAGGAAGTCGGGTCCTGCGGTCGTCCGCTGATGACGCGGTTTCGGTTTTCGCGGCCGGGATCACCGTGCCCGAGGCGCTCGAGGCGGGCGAGAGCCTGAAGTCCGAGGGCATCGGGTTGAAGGTGGTCGACCTCTACAGCGTCAAGCCGGTTGACGCCACCACCGTCCGCGACTGCGTCTCACAGACCGGCGGGCTGGCGATCACGGTCGAGGACCACTGGGCCGAAGGCGGACTCGGCGACGCGGTACTGGACGCGCTCTCGGACAGCGGGATTCCTCACCGGGTGGCCAAGTTGGCCGTTCGCGACCTGCCGGGATCGGGAACGCCGGCCGAGCTGCTGGCCCAGGCCGGCATCAACGGGGCCGCTATCGCTGACGCGGCGCGCCGCATTGTGAAGGAGCCACTCGTTTCGACAACCAAGGGATAGACACATGACACGGCTGCACGACCTGTTCACCGAGCAGGGGCAGAGCCCCTGGATCGACAATCTCACCAGGGCAGGAATCAGCGGCGGACAGCTGAAGGACCTCGTCGCCGACGGCATTCGTGGTGTCACGTCGAACCCGACCATCTTCCAGAAGGCGATGAGCGCCGGAGATGCCTACGACGAGCAATTCACAAAGCTGGCCCGGCAGATGTCCACCGAGGACGCCTACTGGGCGATGGTCTGCGACGACATCCGAGGCGCACTTTCTCTTCTCAAGCCGGTCTACGACGAGTCGGACGGAACCGATGGTTTCGTGTCACTGGAGGTTTCGCCCGCTTTGGCGGCCGACACCCAGGGCACGGTCGCTTCGGCTCGCCACCTTCACGAATCCATTAACCGTCCCAACCTGATGGTGAAGATCCCCGCTACCGCGGAGGGCATCCCCGCTATTCGCACCATGCTGGGCGAAGGGCGCAACATCAACATCACGCTGATTTTCGGGCTCGACCGCTACGAGGCGGTCATCGACGCTTACCTCGATGCACTCGAGTCGCTGGTCGCCGCCGATAAGGACATTGCGGGGGTGGCCAGCGTGGCGTCGTTCTTCGTCAGCCGGGTCGACACCGAAGTCGATCGGCGACTGGAGGCGATCGGAAGTTCTGAGGCCCAAGAGCTACGCGGCCAAGCGGCCGTCGCACAAGCCAGGCTGGCCTACCGGATGTATCAACAGAAGTTCTCCGGCGCCCGATGGGACGCCCTCGCGGCCAAGGGAGCCCGGGTGCAGCGTCCGCTGTGGGCTTCCACCTCCACGAAGAATCCTGAATATCCCGACCTGCTGTACGTCGACAGCCTCATCGGGCCGAACACGGTGAACACCATGCCTGATGCCACGGTCGAAGCCTTCTGCGACCACGGGACTATCGCCTGCACCATCGAGGACGAAGTGGACCGCTCGGCCGAGATCCTCGACCAGCTGGGCCGCCTCGGTGTCGACATGGGTGATGTGGCCGCGACTCTGGAAGACGAAGGGGTCGCCTCGTTCTCCAAGTCCTACGACGAGCTGCTGCAGTCCCTGGAGGACAAGCGGTCTCAGCTCGACGTATGAGCGCGAGGGAGTTGCTGGACCGGCTCCGTCAGAGAGATCCCGATCTCTGGCCGAAGGGCAACGTGTCGCCGACACGGCTGGGATGGCTCGACGCGCCCGAGCGCTTTCTGAATTCCGTGCAGCCGCTGCAGGAATTCGCCGCGGAAGTCGAGGGTTCCCGCGTGGTGCTGCTGGGCATGGGCGGTTCGTCGTTGGGCCCACTCGTGCTGTCGCGCTGGGGCGAGGGGCGCCCCGTAGAAGTTCTAGACACCACCGACCCGCAGACGGTGGCAGCCGTTACCGAGGACCTCTCCGACGCTTTCATCGTGGTCTCGTCGAAGTCAGGAACGACGCTCGAGGTGCAGTCGCTCCTCGCCCATTGCTGGAAACGGTTGCCCGACGCGTCCCGGTACGCGGTTGTAACCGATCCGGATAGCCCGCTCGCCAGCGGACCGCTGGAAGCGGCGCGCGTGTTCGAGAACGACCCCAACATCGGGGGGCGCTACAGCGTGTTGTCGCTGTTCGGGTTGGTACCCGCCGCCTTGGACGGAGTCGCGATCGATCAGCTGTTGAAAGGCGCGGCCGGAACGGACCTGGAAGAAGCCGTCGAGCTTGGTATCTCGATGGCCGATGAAGCACAAGCCGGCCGGGACAAGCTGACGATCGTCGGACCTCACGAATTCGGGCTGTGGGCCGAACAACTCATCGCCGAGTCCACAGGGAAGCAAGGTAAAGGAATCGTGCCCGTGCCTGTCGGGGACGAGTCAGAAGGCGGTCCGGATCGACAACACGTCCAAGTCGAGATCGGATCGGTGTCAGACCTTGGCAGGGAATTCTTCCGCTGGATGGTCGCAACCGCCGCGGCCGGCTCCGTGCTCGGCATTGATCCGTTCGACGAGCCCGATGTCTCGGCCGCCAAGAAGGCGACCAACGCGGCATTGGCTGCGCTCCCCCTCCCGGACGAGAACGCGTTGGCGGTCTCCGAGCTGGCGTCCTGGCTGGCTGACGAGGCCGGTGACGGTGACTACGTGAGTCTGCAGGCCTACCTGCCCTACGGGAACGAGACCGAACTCGAGGGGCTGAGGCGGCGCTGCCGCGACGTTATGGGAGGTATGCCCGTGACGGCGGGATTCGGCCCGCGGTTCCTGCACTCCACGGGCCAGCTGCACAAGGGCGGCCCGAACAACGTCGTGGCCGTACAGATCGTGCCGCCGCAGCGGCCGGTCGATCTCGAGATCCCCGACAAGGAGTACGGATTCTCCACCCTGATCGATGCTCAAGCACTGGGCGACCTCCGGACGTTGAGAGAGCGGGATCGCCGCGTGGTCCGCATAGAGGCGACCAACCTCGATCGGGTGCTCCCAGCGTGAAGATAGGAATCATTGGCCTCGGTCGGATGGGCGGGAGCATGGCGGACCGGCTGGAGGGCCGGGGCCACGACGTGATCGGATTCGACCCGAACCCGCCAGCGCGGGAGGAGGCGGCTGGCAAGGGCGTTGAGCCGGTCGATTCCATTGAACAGCTCGTCAGTCGGCTTGAGAGCCCTCGCGCGATCTGGGCCATGGTCCCGGCCGGAGGCCCGACCATCAGCACTCTCGAGGCGTTGTGCGGGCTTCTCTCCCCCGGCGACGTGGTCATCGACGGGGGCAATTCCAATTTCCGCGTGACGCAGGAATGGGCCATGCGCCTCGGCGAGAGCGAAATCTCGCTGGTCGATGCAGGGGTCTCCGGCGGCGTGTGGGGACTCGAGCATGGCTACTGCCTCATGGTCGGAGGACCGGCCGAGGCCGTATCGCTCATCGAGCCCGTCTTGACCGACCTGGCGCCGGAGAAGGGCTGGCTACACGTCGGGCCTGCGGGTGCAGGGCACTACGTGAAGATGGTCCACAACGGCATCGAGTACGGGCTCATGCAGGCTTACGCCGAGGGATTCGAGCTGATGGCCTCCGCCGAGGAGATGAACCTCGATCTCCCGGCGATAGCCGAATTGTGGGGACAGGGATCGGTGGTTCGGTCGTGGCTGCTCGAGTTGGTCGCATTGGCGCTCGCCGGGGACGGATTCTCCGGAGTCAAGCCCTGGGTTGACGATTCCGGGGAGGGGCGGTGGACGGTCGAGGAGGCAGTTCGCCGAGCCGTGCCCCTGCCGGTGATCACCGCAGCGCTCTTCGAGCGCTTCGGATCGCGGCAGCTGCCCGAAGGCGACGATCCTGGATCGTTCGCCCACCGCCTGCTGGCGGCACTTCGGGCTGAGTTCGGTGGTCACGCGGTCAAGCGGGATCCGCCGGCTTGATAGGGATGCGTCCGGAGAACCAGGTCCTGGTCGTATTCGGCTCCTCAGGAGATCTGGCGCGCCGGAAGCTGGCCCCGGCCCTCGAAGAGCTCGGAGAGCAGGGGCGGCTCCCGGAACGGTTCGCGATCGTGGGGCTCGGACGAGCCGAGATGGATCCAGAGGTGTTCGCCGGCGTCGACGCGCCCTTTCACTACGTCAGAGGTGACTACGGCGAAGCGAGTACGTACAAGGAGCTGGGCGAGGTCCTGGCGAAGCTCGATGAGGAGGTAGGGACCGCGGCCAACCGGACGTTCTATCTGGCGATACCTCCCCAGATCTTCTCGGTGGTCGTCGGCGGTTTGGGTGAGGCCGGACTGGCGGGCGACCCAGCGGATGGCTTTGCCCGCGTGGTAGTCGAGAAGCCGTACGGTCACGATCTCGAGAGCGCCAAAGCACTCGATGAATGCGTCCACGCCGTGTTCGGCGAGAACGACGTCTACCGGATCGACCATTACCTGGGGAAGGAGACCGTCCAGAACGTCCTGGCCCTTCGGTTCGCCAACGCCATCTTCGAGCCGATCTGGAACCGGCGCTTCGTGGACCACGTCCAGATCACCGTCGCCGAGTCGGTCGGGGTCGGCCATCGCGGCGGCTTCTACGAGGAGGCCGGCGCGCTGCGCGACATCGTGCAGAACCACGTGCTCCAGGTGCTGGCGCTGACCGCCATGGAGCCACCGGCCTCGATCGATTCCCAGGGCATTCGCGACGAGAAGGTGAAGTTGCTCCGCGCCGTCGATGTCATGTCGCCCGAGGAGGTTGCTGCCAACGTAGTGAGGGCGCAGTACGACGAAGGCCTCGTCGAAGGGTCCAAGGTCGCGGGATATCGCTCGGAAGAAGGCGTCGCGCCGGACAGCGAAACCGAGACCTACGTCGCGCTCCGGCTGAGCGTCGACAACTGGCGGTGGGCCGGCGTGCCCTTTTATGTCCGCACGGGCAAGAGACTCCCCCGCCGCGTCACGGAGGTCGCGCTGCAGTTCACGAGAGTGCCGCACCTGCCCTTCGCGGCGGCTCTGTCGAGGGGACTGGGGCCCAACGCCCTCGTCCTTCGCATCCAGCCGGACGAGGGCATCACCCTGCGCTTTGGGGTGAAGGTCCCCGGACAGTCCTTCGAGGTCCGGTCGGCATCCATGGATATGGACTACGACGAGGAGTTCGGCTCGGAGCCCGCAGAAGCCTACGAACGCCTCCTGCTAGATGCGATGGCGGGCGACCCGACGCTGTTCATTCGTTCGGACGAGGTGCACCAGGCCTGGAGAATCGTGGAGCCGGTTCTCGACGCGTGGCAGGTCAAGGGCGACTTTCCCTTGTGCCGGTATTCCGCCGGCACGTGGGGTCCGCGTGACGCCGATCTCCTGCTGGCCCGCGACGGGCACCGTTGGCGCGAGCTATAGACCGCCCGACTACTACTGTCCGCTCGATGCGTGGGGAAGTCGTCGTCGTCGACGACGTGGCAGGCGAGTTCGCCGAGAGATTTATCGAGGCGTTTCACGCCCGGACATCGGAGCAGTTCTCGGTCGCGCTGTCGGGCGGCGAGACCGCCAGGCACTGCTACGAGCGCCTGGCTGCCGAAGGCGAACAGGTCGACTGGTGGGCGGTGGACGTCTATTGGGGTGACGAGCGGTGTGTTCCGCCGGACAGCGATGAGTCCAACGAGCGACTAGTACGCGACGCGCTCCTTGAGCGGGTGGGTGCAGCCGGCAACGTGCATCCGATGCGGTGTGAGGACGGGGCCGACAGCTACCAGCTGAAAATCGGCGATCTGGGCCGGTTCGACTTCATACATCTTGGTATCGGCCCCGACGGTCATACCGCGTCGCTATTTCCAGGTTCGGACGCCATGGACTCGGGCCAGGGCCGCTTGGTCGTGATGAACACCGATCCGGCCGGGCTGAATCCGTACGAACGGATGACCTTGACCATTAAGGCCATCAACCGGGCACACCTCGTGGTCGTCACCGTGGAAGGGGTCGAGAAGGCCGACGCCATGGCCCGCATCGCAGCCGGCGAGGACCTCCCGCCCAACGAGCTCGACCCAGAGCGCCTGGTCTGGCTGCTGAATCCCGCAGCCGCGTCGCGCATGAACCGCCCGGCCTAGGTCAGCCGGCTCAGCGCCAGGTCAGAACCGAGCGGCCTCTAGTTAACTCAGGGGATACCTGATGATGCAGAACTCGTTTCCGAACGGATCCTGCATGACGGCCCACTCGAGAAGCGGTTCACCTTCCGGGTTGTACACGTCTGGCGGTCTGAGAACGGTGCCGCCTATGTCCTCGATCTGCTGGACTGCTTTGGCGACGTCCTCTACCCGGAAATCGAGATGGGTCCCTGCGTTGACGCTGACCTGATCTTC
>JAHWKP010000025.1 GCA_019347775.1 Actinomycetota bacterium
ACGACTGGGTCTACGACAACCGAGCGATCTATCTCACCGACCTCAACAAGCTCGGGGGCCGCGTCAGCCTGCTCGACCCGCACCGGGTGATGATCGAGGGCCCGACCTCGTGGACCGGCGCCGAGCTGATGTGCCCGCCGGCGCTCCGGCCGGCGGTGGTCGTGCTGCTCGCGATGCTGGCGAGCAAGGGCACCTCGGTCCTGCGCGGCACCTACGTGATCCACCGGGGCTACGAGGACCTCGCCGGCTCCCTGCGCTCCCTAGGCGCCGACGTCACCCGCGAACGGGGCTGAACCAGCCTCATCCGGGAAGGTGTGGGTCGGGTTCGGCGTTGATGGGAACATGGAGTCTGTGAGTACCTCTGACGCCCGCGCCTCGGTCGACGTGGTCGACGACGACCGCCTTGAAGAAGAAGCAGATCAAGAAGCGGTTGGTGACGGTGAGGACCTGAGCGACGCGCAGTTGATGCGGGTGGCTCTGGATGCAGCCGTGGAGGCCATTCGGCCCGCCATTCAGATGGACGGCGGCGACATGATCGTCCTTGACCTTCGTCACGAGGAGGGCGTGGTCGACATCGAGTTGACCGGCGCCTGCGTCGGATGCCCGATGTCGTCGATCACCCTGAAGCAGGGCGTGGAGCGCATCCTCACCGAGCGCGTGCCCGGACTGAAGCAGGTGCGGGCCAAGGGCATCGACTTCGACGTCCAAGACGACGTCTGGTAGCGCCGGCCGTCCGGTCGACCCCATTAGGGTCGGCGGGTCATGCGGTCGAGACCTGTTCCCGAACTCGTCGCCGCGGCCGTTGACGGCGACCGGCTGGCCCTCGCCCGCGTCCTCTCCTTGGTCGAGCGCGGCGGACCGCAATCGCGCGAGGTGTCCCGCCTCGCCTTCCCTGAAGGCGGAGAAGCCCACACCGTGGGGATCACCGGCGCGCCCGGCGCGGGCAAGTCCACTCTCACCGACCAGATCATCCGGCTGATCCGCAAGGACCGCGACTCGCAGGTGGCGGTGCTGGCCGTGGACCCGTCCTCCCCACGCACGGGCGGCGCTTTCCTGGGCGACCGGGTCCGTATGCAGGACCACGCCACCGACCCCGGCGTCTTCATCCGCTCCATGGCCAGCCGGGGACATCTCGGCGGGCTGGCCCTCGCAACGCCGGAGGCGATCCGCGTGCTGGACGCCTCGGGCTTCCCGGTCGTGATTGTCGAGACCGTCGGTGTCGGCCAGGTCGAGATCGAAGTCGCCGGCGCAGCCGACACCACGGTCGTCGTCGTCAACCCGGGCTGGGGCGACGCCATCCAGGCCAACAAGGCGGGGCTCATCGAGGTGGCCGACATCTTCGTGATCAACAAGTCCGACCGGCCGGGATCCGAGGAGGTCGAGCGGGATCTCAACTGGGCGCTCGACCAGACGATGTGGCCGGTCTGGCGACCGCCGATCCTGCGCACGGTTGGCCCGAGCGGAGAAGGTGTGGAGGAGCTGGTCTCGGTCATCGCAGACCACCGCGGCACGCTCGAGAAGTCCGGCGAGCTGGCCGAGCGCCGGTCGCGCCGGCTGACCGACGAGCTGGCCGAGATCGTCGCCCGCCGGCTCGAGTTGAAGGCGCTGGAAACCGTCGGCGAGTCCCGCTTCGACGAATTGCGCACCGAGATGGCTGCTCGCCGGCTGGATCCGCACACCGCGGCCGACCGGATCCTCGCCGTGTCGCTAGGTTCGGAGAATGGCTGAGACCGAAACTTTCGTAACCGCCGAGCGGCGCGACGACGGGGTAGCCGTCATCCGGCTGGACCGTCCGAAGATGAATGCCATCTCGGGCGACGTGCTGAACCAGCTCCACGACATCCTCAAGGAGCTGGAGTCCGATCCACCCGGGGCGATCGTCGTGTGGGGCGGCGAGCGCATCTTCGCCGCGGGGGCCGACATCAGCCAGTTCGGTGGCGCGTCGGGTGGCGACATCAGCGTCGGCTTCCGCCAGACGCTCGACGAGCTCGCCGCCTTTCCCCGCGCCGTCATCGCCGCCATCAACGGCTACGCCCTCGGAGGAGGGTGCGAGGTGGCCCTCGCCTGCGACTTCCGGGTGATGGGCGAGGGAGCCAAGATCGGGCTCCCCGAGATCCAGCTGGGCATCATCCCCGGCGGCGGCGGCACCCAGCGCCTGCCGCGGGTGGTCGGCCCGGCCCGCGCCAAGGAGATGATGATGACGGGTCGCCACGTCAAGCCCGAGGAGGCGCTGTCGATCGGCCTCGCCGACCGGGTGGTCGCCGACGACAAGGTTCTCGAAGAGGCGTGCTCGTGGGGCGCGGAACTCGGGCGCGGCGCGGTGATTGCTCAGGGCCTGGTCAAGCGGGCCGTGAACGAAGGCCTCGAACGCCCCCTCGACAAGGGACTGGACCTGGAGGCGGAGTGCTTCGTCAAGGCCTTCCGCACCGAAGACGCCAAGATCGGCATCAAGTCCTTCATGGAACAAGGCCCCGGCAAAGCCAAGTTCATCGGCAAGTGACCTAGGCGGCGGAGGGACCCTTGGCCCGGACCTTCTCCACGCTGGTCAGGGCTTCCCGAAGCTCCGAAAGCCAATCGTCCTCGTGGCGGCCGACGAGGCGCACGCACCAGGCGAGCGCGTCGCTGCGGCTGCGGGCTACGCCCGAATCGACCAGAGTGTCGAGCACGGAGCGCTCCGGCTGACGTAGGCGGGTCATCACCGGCGCCGCCAGATGCGTGAACAAGCGTGTGGTGTCTCCGACGCGGGCCCCCCACGAGACCTTGCGACCGAAGCGGTGCTCCGCCTCGAGGGCGATGGAGACCCGATCGTCGCGGCTGTCCTCACGGAACTGCTTTATGCGGCCCTGGGCCGCGGCGGACCGCTCCGCATCGCTGACGTCATCGGCGACCGACGGTGCCGTGAGTTCGCCCACGATGAGGATCTCGTCCTGGTCCACCGTCACCTCCGGCGACCGGGCGAACCATCCCTCCGGGATGCGGCCGGCGAACCAGCCCCGAAGCTGCTCTACCTGCTCCTGCGGTGTCTTCGCCATAGTGCTTACAAACTTACACCATTACGAGCAGCAGGGATCCTAAGGCTCCGCCCAGGTGGCGATGCCCATCTCCACGGCTTGGGCCAGGTCGGGATGGGCGGGGAGGACCCGGATGCCCACGCCGTAGCGACCCGAGCGCAACCCGGTGACGCTGCCGCGGTACACGTGCTCGCCGCCGGCCTTTTCGACGTGGCTCAGAGCGGCGGGCTCGCCCGCCGGCGTCAGCTCGGCCCCGGCGCCGACCGTGCCGTGCACGGCCTGCACCAGCGCGTCGGTCGGAGTCAGGTCGCCGAGTGAAACCCGGACCTCGACTTCCCGGCTGCCCCGCAGATCGAGAGCCGAGTCATCGACCGTGACCTCGCCGACGGATACGCCGGACCAGCCCCGCAGCACGCGCTGTTTCCAGTCCGCCAACGCGCGCGCTCGCGCAAAGGCATCGGCTTCGAGGTCGTCCACCCGCTGGGCGGTCGGTTCGTAGAGCTGGGTGGCGTAATCGCGCACCATCCGTGCGGCCGACACTTGCGGACCCAGCGACGCCCACGCCGTCCGCATCTTCGAACACCACCCCGGCGGGGGCGCGCCGGGTGCCGGCCGGTCGTAGAACAGCGGAACGACCTCGTGCTCCAGGAGAACGAACAGGCTGTTGGCCTCGTGCTCGTCGCGGCGGGCCTGGTCGGCTTCGTACTCGGCGGAGTCGATTCCCCAGCCGTTCTCGCCGTCGAACATCTCGTCCCACCAGCCGTCGAGTATCGACAGGTTCAGGGCGCCGTTGAGCGCCGCCTTCTCGCCGCTGGTGCCGCACGCCTCCATGGGACGGCGCGGAGTGTTGAGCCACACATCGGCCCCTTGGTAGAAGGCGCGGGCCACACCGATGTCGTAGTCCTCGACGAAGACGAACCGGTTGTGGATCTCCGGATCGCGCGAGAAGTGCACGATGGCGCGGATCAGTTCCTTGCCGGCGTCGTCGGCCGGGTGAGCTTTTCCGGCGAAGACCATCTGCACGGGGTGTTCCGGATGCAGCAGCAGGGAGCGGAGGCGGTCCGGCTGAGACAGCAGGAGGGTGGCGCGCTTGTAGGGAGCGAAGCGGCGGGCGAATCCGATCGTCAGTGCGTCGGGGTCGAGCCGAGGCGCTCCGCCGGGCGAGCGGTGCCGGCGCCTCACCGCGTCGACCAGGCGGCCGCGCCCGGCGCGCCGGGCCGTCCAGATCGAATCGTCGTCGAGTTCGTGAATGCGCTCCCAGTCCTGCTCGCCGGCCGAGGGCCAGCCCTCGCCAATGCAGCGCCCGAAGAGCTCAGCGGCCTCGGGTGCCACCCAACTCGGGAAGTGAACGCCGTTGGTCACCGGGGCGACGGGGACCTCCTCCTCGGGAATGCCCGGCCACAGCGGGGCGAACATCTCCTGGGTCACGCGGGCGTGGAGCTTGGAGACCGCGTTGGCCCGCCCCGACATGCGCAGTCCGAGCACTGCCATGTTGAAGGGCTCTTCGATGTCTTCGCCTATGCCGTGGCCGAGCTCCATCAACTCGTCGAGACTCACCCCGCACGAGGCGGCCCAGCGCTTGAAGTAGCGCTCCATCAGTTCGCGGGGGAAGCGGTCGATCCCGGCCGACACCGGCGTGTGGGTGGTGAAGATCGTGGCCGCGCGGGTGGCCTCGATGGCCTCAGGGAGAGAAAGTCCTTCTCCAGTCATGAGCTGGCGAACGCGCTCGAGGGTCAGGAAACCGGCGTGGCCCTCGTTGGTGTGCAGCACCTGCGTGTCCTCACCGAGCGCCGACAGCGCCCGCAGACCGCCCATCCCGAGGAGGATCTCCTGGCGGATGCGGTGTTCGGGCCCGCCGCCGTAGAGGCGGTCGGTGACGAGTCGCTCGGCCGGGTCGTTCTCCTCGATGTCCGCGTCGAGCAGATAGAGCCGCACCCGTCCGACGTCGGCCCGCCAGACCTGGGCCACGAGATCGGCATCGCCCATCTCGACTTCCACCCGCACGCCGTCGATCAACGTGAGCGCCATGGCGTGGGGATCGAGGTGCGGGTAGTGCTGGTCCTGCCAGCCGTCGGCGTCGAGGATCTGGCGGAAGTAGCCGTAGCGGTAGAAGAGGCCCACGCCGACAAGAGGAACGCCGAGGTCGGAGGCAGCCTTGAGGTGATCACCGGCGAGCACCCCGAGCCCTCCTGAGTACTGCGGCAGGGCCTCGGCGATGCCGAACTCCGGCGAGAAATAAGCCACCGAGCGAAGAGGCGTGTCGGCGGAGAACGGGGGAGCGGCCAAGTAAGCCGACAGCTCCGCGTCGGCCTGTTCGACGCGAGAGACGAAGTCGGTGTCCGCGGCGAGCGAGTCCAGCCGTTCACCGCCGACGGCGGCCAGCACGCTCACCGGATCGTGGCCCGTCGACTCCCACAGCTCGGGGCTGATGGAGGAGAAAACCGACGCCGTGGGCGCATCCCATGCCCAGCGCAGATTCAGGGCCAAGCGGCGAAGTGGCTCCAGGGGCGCCGGTAGGGGGGTGCGTACCGTGAAAGTCCGAACAGCTCGCACGACTCGCGAACCTATGCCATGCCCGGGCTTGGACCTGCCGCCCGGCGTGGGAAGAATGGGGGCGATGGCCGCGAGCGCTTGCCCCCGAGGCCCCTCGGGTAGGTGCCATAGATGATCGGCCGGATTGTCATAGACGAGGTACGTCCACGCACCCCGACGGGTCATCCCGCCAAGGCGGTGGTCGGCGAGACCGTCCCGGTTTCGGCTGACATATTCCGCGACGGCCACGACATCCTCGCGGCGCGGGTGCGCTGGCGGTCCACGGACAAGGACGGCGAGTGGGCGGAGGCGCCGCTGCACCACGTCGGTAACGACCGCTGGGAAGGGACCCTCGAGGCCACCGCGCTGGGTCATCACGAGCTGGTCATCGAGGCCTGGACCGATGCCTACGCGACCTGGCGCCACAAGGTGACCACCAAACTGGGGGCCGGGCAGGACCTGGGCTCGGAGCTGGCCGAGGGCGCCGCCCTGCTGGCCGCCCGCGCCCGCAAGCTCGACAAGGAGGACCGGGAGCAGCTGGCTGCAGCTCGGGGCGCCCTGCTGGACGAGTCGATGTCGAACTGGGACCGCCTGCGCGACGCGCTCGACGTCAGCATCGGCCAGCAGCTGGCGGGACCGGCTTCGACCAAGGAGACGACGCGCACCAAGCCGTACCCGCTGTGGGTCGACCGCGAGCGGGCTCTGTACGGAGCCTGGTACGAGCTGTTTCCCCGCTCGGAGGGCGGTCTGAGGGCCACCGCCCACAATCGCCTGCCGGCCGTGGCCGACATGGGGTTCGACGTGCTGTACCTGCCGCCGATCCACCCGATCGGCACGACGAAGCGCAAGGGCCGCAACAACACCCTCACTCCCGAGCCCGACGACCCCGGCAGCCCGTGGGCCATCGGCTCGCCCGAGGGTGGTCACACGTCGATCCATCCCGAGCTCGGAACCGAGGAGGACTTCGCTGAGTTGGTGCGCGCTGCGCAGTCCCGTGAGATGGAGATCGCGCTGGACTACGCGCTTCAGTGCTCGCCTGACCATCCCTGGGTGAGCGAGCACCCGGAGTGGTTCCACCACCGCGCCGACGGCTCCATTGCGTACGCCGAGAATCCGCCCAAGCGCTACGAGGACATCTACCCCATCAACTTCTGGCCGTCGAAGGACTCCGACCGCGTGGCGCTGTGGGAGGCCTGTCGCGACATCTTCTTGCACTGGATCGACAGGGGAGTGCGGATCTTCCGGGTGGACAACCCTCACACCAAGCCGCTCGCCTTCTGGGAGTGGGTCATCCCCCAGGTCCGCGACCGCTATCCCGACACCATCTTCTTGGCCGAAGCCTTCACCCGTCCGAAAGTCATGGCCGCGCTAGCGGCGGTCGGCTTCACCCAGAGCTACACCTACTTCACGTGGAGGACGTCCAAGTGGGAGCTCGAGCAATACCTGATCGAGCTGACCCAGGGCCCGGTGGCCGATTACATGCGTCCCAACTTCTGGCCCAACACGCCCGACATCCTCTCCGGGCCGCTACGTGGTGGCGGCGAGGCCGCCTTCAAGATCCGACTCATGCTCGCCGCGACGCTCGCGCCGGCCTACGGGATGTACTCGGGGTACGAGTTGCTGGAGAACCAGCCGGCGTCGGAAACCAACGAGGAGTACCACCAGTCGGAGAAATACGAGATCAAGAAGCGCGACTGGGACTCGCCCGATTCGCTGGCGCCGTGGATCACCACGCTGAACCGGTTCCGCCGCGACCACCCGGCGCTGCACCGGCTGCGGAACATCCGGTTCATCGCCTGCAACAACGACGCGGTGATGGCGTTCGCCAAAGTGTCCGACGACGGCGCCGATACGGTCATCGGGGTGGTCAATCTCGACCCTCACACGTCCCATGAGGCCACGCTGTACCTCGACCTGCCAGCACTAGGCCTGGCACCTGACCGGCCCTTCGAGGTGGAAGACGCCTTCTCGGGCCGGTCCTTCACCTGGGGCCCGAACCCGTACGTGCGGCTGGATCCCTCGGAGCCCGCCCACTTGCTCCACGTCGTGAGTCCTTCGGTGGACGCCCCTTGACCGTCTTCGGCGCCGAAGACCCAGCTTGGTACAAGCGCGCCGTCTTCTACGAGGTCGGCATCCGCGGTTTCTACGACGGCAACGGCGACGGCACGGGTGATCTGGCCGGTCTCGCCGCCAAGCTCGACTACATCGAGTGGCTCGGCGTCGACTGCCTCTGGCTGCTGCCGTTCTATTCGTCGCCCTTGCGCGACGGCGGTTACGACATCAGCGACTTCTTCACCATCCTTCCCGAGTACGGCGATCTCGCCGACGCCGTGAATCTCGTGGAGCAGGCCCATGCGCGAGGAATCCGCCTCATCGCCGACCTGGTCGTGAACCACACCAGCGACCAGCACCCGTGGTTCGTCGAGTCGCGCTCGAGCCGCAGCAGCGCCAAGCGCGACTGGTACGTGTGGAGCGACACCGACCAGCGCTATGCCGACGCGCGGATCATCTTCCATGACACCGAGACGTCGAACTGGACCTGGGATCCCCTCGCCGGGCAGTACTACTGGCACCGCTTCTTCAGCCACCAGCCCGACCTCAACTACGACAACCCCGAGGTCCGGGACGCCATGTTGGACGTGCTGCGCTTCTGGCTCGACATTGGCCTCGACGGATTCCGGCTCGACGCGGTGCCCTACCTGTTCGAGCGGGACGGCACCAACGGGGAGAACCTGCCCGAGACTCATGAGTTCCTGCGCCGTATGCGCAAAGAGGTCGACGCCGACTATCCCGGGCGGGTCCTGCTGGCCGAGGCGAACCAGTGGCCCACGGACGTCGTCGACTACTTCGGCGACGGCGACGAGTGCCACATGTGTTTCCACTTCCCGCTGATGCCCCGCATGTTCATGGCCGTGCGCCGCGAGCAGCGCTATCCCATCACCGAGATCCTTTCCCAGACCCCCGAGATCCCCGAAGGCGCGCAGTGGGGCATCTTCTTGCGCAACCACGACGAGCTCACGCTCGAGATGGTCACCGACGAAGAGCGCGACTACATGTACACCGAGTACGCCAAGGACCCGCGCATGAAGCGCAACGTTGGGATCGCCAGGCGACTTATGCCCTTGGTCGACAACGACCGGCGGGTGGCCGAGCTGCTGCACGCCCTGCTGTTCAGTCTCCCCGGGAGCCCGATTCTCTATTACGGCGACGAGATCGGGATGGGCGACAACATCTACCTCGGCGACCGCGACGGCGTGCGCACTCCCATGCAATGGACGCCCGACCGCAACGGCGGATTCTCCTCTACCGACTTCGCCCGTCTCTACCTGCCGCCGCTCATGGATCCGGTCTACGGATTTCAGGCGGTGAACGTGGAAGGGAGTCTCCGTGACCAGAGTTCGTTCCTGCACTGGGTCCGCCGCATGCTGCAGGTGCGCGCCCAGCATCCGGTGTTCGGCACCGGCAACCTCGACGTGCTCGAGGCCGACAATCCCTCGGTGTTCGCCTACGGGCGCACCTTCGGCGACGACACGGTGTTGTGCATATCGAATCTGTCCAAGCTCGCCCAGCCGGTGGAGATGAACCTGCAACGGTGGGAGGGCAAGGTGCCCGTCGAGCTGATGGGACGGGTGCCGTTCCCCGCCATCGGTGAGCTCCCGTACTTCATCACGCTGCCGCCCTATGGGTTCTTCTGGTTCGAGCTGGTGGACGGTCCCGAGAAATGAACGAGCGACTCGCAGCGCAACTCAAAGGCAACCTGCCGGACTGGCTGCCGGGCCAGCGCTGGTTCGCGTCGTCGGAAAGACCGACCGACATCGAAGTCGTCGATCTCGAGGTGCTTCTCGACCAAGATCCGGGATTGGCCTCGGCCATCGTCAGGGTCGACGGCATCGACTGGCACATCCCGTTCGGTTGGCGCGCTCCGGCCGACGTGCCGGCGTCGGTGGGCGACCGCGAGGGCGCGGTTATAGGCCCGATCGAGCTGGTGGACGGCGAGGCGTTAGTGGCCTACGACGCGCCCCCCGACCAGGAGCTGGCCGCGCACTTCCACTGCCGGGTCACCGGCGAGAAGGATCCTCCGAACCACATCCGCCCGGTCGGCGTCGAGCAGTCGAACACTTCCTTGGTGAGTGACGACCGCGTAGTGGTGAAACTCTTCCGGCGACTCGTGCCGGGCTCGAATCCAGACGTGGAGGTGCCGGCGGCGCTGAGCGATGCCGGTTTCGACAGCGTGCCTCAGGTCCACGGAGTGTGGCAGCGCCACGGTTACGACCTGGCTGTCGCCCAGACGTACCTGGCCGGTGCCAGCGACGGGTTCTCTCTAGCGCTCGCCTCCCTGCGGGACTGTCTGCGCACCGGACTCCCGCCGCAGGCCAGTGGGGGCGACTTCGGGGCCGAGGCGATGCGTCTTGGGCAAGTCACCGGCGAGCTGCACGTGGCTTTGGCCAAGGCCTTCGGCCAGGAGGAGGCCACGCCGAAGGAGTGGGCGACCGATCTTGTGGCCGACCTCGAGCGGGCCGGCATCGACCCCGCCCGGGCTTCGGGCCTCATCGGACGCCTGGAGGCGGTCGAGGCCCCGGGCCGGGTGATCCGCGCCCACGGCGACTACCACTTGGGCCAGGTGCTTCGCGCTGACGCCGGGTGGTTCGTTCTCGACTTCGAAGGCGAGCCCGACCGCAGTGCCGACCAACGGGCCCGTCTGGCGTCACCGTTCCGCGATCTGGCCGGAATGCTGCGATCGCTGGAGTACGCGGCGGCCGTCGCGCTCGGTGAGCAGGTCGACGAGGACCGCGACCGGCTGGAACCGCTGGCCGCAGCCTGGGCCGCGCATAACTCCGACGCACTGGAGCGCGGCTACACCTCAGCCGAGGGGTTGGACGTGCTGTTACCCGCGCCCGAGGACCGTCCCGTCGTGCTGGCCGCCTTCAGTCTTGAGAAGGCCGCCTACGAGTTGGAATACGAAAGGGCCCACCGCCCCGGCTGGGAAGCGATTCCGGCCGCCGCCATCGATCGCCTGCTGGCCGGGTAGCCCGGCGTGTACTCGGGTAGGGGTGAAGGGTGACTCCCAGAGCAGCCAAGAAAGCCGCCCCGCAGGACCAGGAAGCCGAGGTGCCTGAGACTCCGCCCAAGAAGGCCGCAGCCAAGCCGAAGAAGGCCGCGTCGCCGAAGCAGGATAAACAGGAGTTCAGCCCGACAGTGGGCGATCTCGACCTGCACCTGTTCAACGAGGGACGCCACCGGCGCCTTTGGCAGGTGCTGGGTGGACGCCGGATTACCCACGAGGGAGTCGACGGCGCCGCCTTCGCGGTTTGGGCACCCAACGCCAAGGCCGTACAGGTCGCCGGAGAGTTCAATGGGTGGGACGGAGGCGGACACCCTCTCCGAAGCCTCGGCAGCTCGGGGATCTGGGAGGCCTTCGTCCCCGGTATCGAGGAAGGGACTTGCTACAAGTACAAGATCCAGACCTCCGACGGCCACTGGCTGGAGAAGGCCGACCCCTTGGCGCTCGTGGCCGAGGAGCCACCCCGCACCGCCAGCCGCGTGAGCGGGCCCAGCCGCCACGAATGGAAGGACGACGCCTGGGCCAAGGCCCAAGCTGAGCGAGACCACCTGACCAGTCCGATGTCGGTGTACGAGATGCACTTGGCGTCGTGGAGGCACAAGCCCGAGGAGGGCGACCGCCCGCTCACCTATCTCGAGCTGGCGGAGGAACTCCCCGCCTACCTATCCGATCTGGGGTTCACCCACGTCGAGATCATGCCCGTGGCCGAACATCCCTTCGGCGGTTCCTGGGGCTACCAGGTGTCTTCCTATTTCGCTCCGACGTCGCGATTCGGCACTCCCGACGACTTCCGTGTGCTGGTGGATGCGCTGCACCAGGCTGGCATAGGCGTGGTCATGGACTGGGTCCCGGCTCACTTTCCCAAAGACGAGTGGAGCCTGGCCCGATTCGACGGCACCGCCCTCTACGAGCACTCCGATCCCCGCCGCGGTGAGCACCCCGACTGGGGAACCCTCACGTTCAACTTCTCGCGGCACGAGGTGCGCAGCTTCCTGATCGCCAACGCGCTGTTCTGGATGGAAGAGATGCACATCGACGGTCTGCGGGTCGACGCGGTGGCTTCCATGCTCTATCTCGACTACTCCCGCAAGGCCGGCGAGTGGGTTCCCAACGTGCACGGCGGCCGCGAGGACCTCGACGCGGTGGAGTTCTTGAAGGAGATGAACACCGTCGTGTACGAGGAGCACCCCGAGGCCATGACCGTGGCCGAGGAGTCCACCGCCTGGCCCGCGGTCTCGCGCCCGACCTATCTGGGCGGTCTCGGGTTCGGGTTCAAGTGGAACATGGGTTGGATGCACGACACCTTGGAGTACTTCTCCAAGGACCCCATCCACCGGCGCTGGCACCACGACCGGCTCACCTTCGGCCTCGTGTACGCCTGGCAGGAGAACTTCATACTTCCGCTGTCCCATGACGAGGTCGTGCACGGCAAGGGTTCTCTGCTGACGAAGGCGCCGGTCGATCGGTGGCAGCAGTTCGCCAATCTGCGTTCGCTGCTCGCATGGATGTGGGCCCATCCCGGCAAGCAGTTGGTCTTCATGGGCGCCGAGCTGGGCCAGGACCGCGAGTGGAACCACGACCTGAGCCTCGACTGGCACCTGCTCGAGCACGACTCGCACCGCGGCGTGCAGGACCTGGTCCGAGAACTGAACCGGGTGTACGGCGAACGACGTGCGCTCTTCGAGCGCGACTTCACCCCCGAAGGCTTCGCGTGGATCGACGCATCCGACGTCGACGGCAACGTCTTTTCCTTCCTCCGCCGCGGCGCCGACGGGCCCGCGTCTTCGGATCAGGTCGCCTGCGTCGCCAATCTGTCGCCGGTGCCGCGCCACGGCTACCGCGTCGGCCTGCCCTTCGCCGGCGAATGGGATGAGATCCTCAATACCGACGCCGCACAGTTCGGAGGCGCGGGAGTGGGCAACGGTGGCTCGGTGACCGCCGTGGACGAGGCCTGGCACGGCCAGCCCGCATCGGTCCACCTCGATCTCCCGCCCATGGGCGTGCTCTGGCTGGCGCCTCGCCCCTAGACAGCGAGTCAGGCGGCGGTCCAACCCGGCCTACTGTGCCGTCGTGCCCGACCCGCATGACAAACCGGGCATGGTCGTGGTGAGCGGCTATCCGGCGACCGGAAAGACCAGCCTGGCGGTGCATCTGTCGACCGAATTGAGGTTCCCACTCGTCTCCAAGGACTTGGTCAAAGAGCGGCTCTTCGATGTCATGGGCGCGGGCGACAACGACTGGTCGCATCTACTCGGCCGGGCTTCCATGGCGGTGCTCTACGCGCAGGCCGGAGCCATCCTCGCCTCGGGAAACGGCGTCGTAGCGGAGGCCAACTTCGATGGCGAGTTGGCGACGCGGGATTTGATGAAACTGATCCGAGACCACCAGGTCCCCGTGTGCCAGGTGGTTCTGCAGGCGGATCCGGACGCTCTCATCGCCAGGGCCAAGGACCGGGCCGCGGCGGGGGAGCGCCACCCGGGCCACAACGAACAATTCGTCATCGCGGAGTTGGAGCGGATGGTCGCCAAGCCCTACGTCGCACCGGACCTGCCGGGCCCTTGTTTCTCGGTTGACGTGACCGATCTCGATGCGGTCGACCTGGACGAAGTCTTGAGTCGGGTGCGTACCGCACTGGCATCGGGACGGCCGTCATGCTGACTTCGGATTTCCTGCGGCCGTCGCGTCTTCGAGCTGAACAGGAGAGAGCCCTAGCGGAGTACCTGCCCGGCGAAGTGCGCGCCTTCTCTGACCATTACCGCAGCGTGCTACTTAGCGCGCAATGGCCGCGTTCGGGCCCCGGAACTGAGGATCTGGCCCGTCTTCCCATCACCGAGTTCGAAGACCTGCAGGCCGCGTCGGCACTGGTTCTCCGGCCCGAGCCCGAGCACATCCGCAAGAGCTCCTCCTCGCTGCGGTGGGGGCTGCGGGCGGCGGAGATCTTGGGCTACCGCAAGACCTTCGGACGCAAGCGCATCGACCCCGAGTACAAGCCGGTGCATTGGACAGTCGACGAAGGACTGCTGATCGGGTCGTCGACCGCCGACCTGGAGCGGCTAGCCGAGATCGGGCGACGATGGTTGGAGGCCGCCGGCATCCGCCCCGGCGACACGCTCGTCAGCATGGTGCAACCAGGCCCGAGTCTCAGCTTCTCGGAGTTGCAACTGGGGGCGCGCAAAGCCGGCCTGTCCTCGTTGTTCTTGGGACGTCCGCCGTCGGTGGGCGAATTCGCCCGGCTGCGGCCCGACGTGCTGGCCGGAAGCACAGATGATCTGCTCCGACTGTTGATCGGCGCTCGGGGCGACGGGGTCGACCTCCATCAGTTGCGGACGGTGCTCTCGGTCGGCGCTCCGATGAAGGAGCGCGACCGTCGGGGCCTGCAGGAGTTGGCCCCGAGAGCTGCAGTGCTGCAGGCCTGGGCTCCGCCGGGAGTGCGCTCGCTGTGGTTCGAATGCCGCGGCGGCGCCGGCCTGCACACCCAACCCGGTGCCGAACTGCTCGAAGTAGTCCGGCATCATCGCCGCCTCCTGCTTCCAGACCTCGGTGTCGACGCTGAGCAGCAGGTCGAGGTCCTCGGCCGTTATGTCGAGGCCGTCGAGGTAGAGCTCGGACTGAGCCGGCAGGATGCCGATCGGCGTCTCCACGCCCTGGGCCTTGCCGTCGATGCGGTCGACGATCCACTTGAGG